>NZ_JASGSR010000046.1:0-57646 GCF_040446015.1 Bradyrhizobium sp. INPA03-11B | reverse complement strand
ATCAGGTGTTGTTCATCGCGGGTCGTCGGCACCTGATGGTTCGGCGCGACGTCGGCCAGGATCTAATGCGATCTTTTTCATTTAAGCTTACGCGGGACTTCGCCCATCAGCACTCTGAACGAAACTTACCGTAATAGTAGGCTTATGTCCAGTGGTTTTATTATCCGCTAAATGGCTACTTTGACGCATGAAAGCTCGTGTGCTTGTGGCCTGGAATGTGCGCCGGATCCGCGTCGATCGCGATATTCCGCAAGACCAATTGGCCTACGATGCGGGGATTGACCGCTCCTATATGGGCGGTCTCGAGCGGCAACAGGCGAACCCGACAATTGATCTTCTCGACCGAATCGCCGAGGCGCTAGGTGTTGATCTGTCTGAGCTGTTTGTTCGGCCCCCCAGAGAGGCGACGGCTCCAAAGACCTTGCCTAAAGGTCGTAAGAGGGTGCGTCCACCTCGCAAGAAGCGATAGTCCTCCTCGCAGAAGAGCCACTTTATGGCGCGCCGGGCCGCAAAGGCACTGGACGACAGTTCTGCTTGAGCAGAACGTGGCGCGGTTCGCAGCCGCAAGGCGCGGCGTGCCGGCGGCGCCATCGTCACCGAAGTCACGGTCTTCACAACGGCTACGAGCCTTGTTACCGATGGGCATCAGGAACTGCCGCGCTTGAGGGATTTCTGGGGAAGATAGATGCCCTCATGATCCGCCTCCTGATTCTCTTGTCATCGCCCGCATCGAGGCGTTGATCGCAGGCCATGGCAACGCGGCAATGCTGTATCGGACGCAAACCCAATTAGAGGCTGGCGCCGGCATGATCCTGATCGATTCGAAGATTCAAGATCGAACGGTTTTCGCGAGCCTGGACTGGATCGGAGTCGCCGGTGATCGTGCCGAACGCCAGCAGAATCTCGATGGCACGAGGAGCAACGCGGAGCGCAATATCCGCATCACGACCTAAGGCAATCAGGGCATCCGCGCTGCTGCAACGGCCATGCTGGCACCCTTGTGCCGAATCGTTGCTGATGGCCAGTCCAGAGCGAAGGACATTCAACCATCGGAAGAGCTTTTCCGCCCTCAGAAAGCTGAAGCTCGCTTTCCTTCGCTGAACGCCGTCTTTAGCACCCTCGTAACCAGCTAGATCTCCAGAAGCCACTCAACGCCCGAGCTCCCGCTCCGGCGCCATCCTCGTGCTATCGGAAAGATTTGAACAAGCGGCTTTGTCCGCTCGAGAGTCGTGCGCTGTCGACTGCGAGAACATTGATCGCGCCCGACTACATTCGCGCGCTTGAAGATGCCGGCGACAGCAATTGAAGTCGTGAGCCTAACCGTACGAATCGTACCGAAAGCCGATTTTTGCGCGCGAGATATCAATGGTAAGTAGTAATCCGGCTATACGCACCGAATATTGTGATGCAGCATTCATTGTGACAATGGCGTGCATTGGCAACGAACGGACATCTCAGAATCCTACCGGAGAGGAAGATGGCTGCCGAACACGATGAAGTACCGCTCAATGCAATCCGGGCGTCTGTGACCATCGCGCGAGAAAGAAGCGTAACGCGCGCTGCTACCGCGTTGGGAACAACGCAGAGTTCGGTCAGCCGTTACCTGGCTGTGTTGCAGGAATACTTTGGTACAGACCTCGTGGAACGGCGGGGCCGGCGGAGCGAATTGACGGAATTCGGAAGCCTATTCGCGAACACCGTTGCCGAACCGCTCGATACGCTGTGCTTCACCGCCAAGAGAATGCGGCACCGGAGCCAACCGGAAGCCAATCGAATTGTGGTCCGCACGTCGCTTTCCAACTTCGCTTTCTCCCTTCTGGTGCACGATCTACATCGGCGTGCAGCGCGGTCGGTGCCTTCATTCGGGTCGGCGTCGGCGCCTTCCGCGTCAAGAAGTCGCCAACACGCCAGCAGGGGCTACTCGTCATAAGTCGTCAGCAACGGCTCATTTAGCGTAACATCGGCGACATCCGGATCCACTGGCTTTTTCATTGAAGCTTATGCCCCGAGACGGCTCATCTGTATTCTGACCTAACTTACCGTAATAGGATTGTTATAGCCAGTGGTTTGATGGTCAGCCGAATGGCTGCCTTAGCGCATGAAAGCTCGTGCGCTTGTGGCTTGGAACGTGCGCCGGATCCGTGTGGGTCGCGGCATTCCACAAGAGCAGTTGGCTTACGATGCTCGGATCGACCGCTCCTATATGGGCCGCATTGAGCAGCAAAAGGAGAACCCGACGATTGATCTTCTCGAGCGCATCGCTGAAACGTTGGATGTTCATTTATCCGAGTTCTTTGTTCAGCCAACGAAAGGTGCGACGGCTCCGAAGACCTTGCCTAAAGGTCGGAAGCCGAAGCGTCCACGTCGCAAGACGAGATAGCCCTTCTCCCGGCAAAGCCAATTTATGCCGCGCGGCCCGTAACGGGACCGGGCGACAGCTCTGCTTGAGTTGACCGGGGACGCAAGCTGCGAAGTCATGAGGTTGGCAAGCTGCTGAATTAGAGACGCGCTGAGGCCGCATATCTTTCCGCGACTAGGGTCTATTGGAGTTCAGGATAGCCATCCGCGCTTGGTTGCGATTGAAGGTATGGAAACCCAACTAGTGCGAAAATGGAGCCGCTTGGTCTTGGCAAGCGAGAGATCCCGACCGCAGCGGTACGGGCAATCGGACCGCTACCGCCGATACCGTCCTCCAGAAACTCGGGCGACTTGTCAGCCAATTTTTCGGGACAGAACACTACAGGAGACAGCGAGCTATCGTACCAGCTACGGCGCTGGAGAAAACCAATTGTTGAGACAAGGGACTAAAGAACTGAGTTAGTTCCGACACGTTAGCGGATGGAAGCAATTGACATACGTCAGAAATGCGAAACCGCGCCATCGCATAGCTGATCTTGGAGAGCGCCTGCTGAACTATAACGCGTCGTGCTCGCGCCATTTACGGAAGTGGACGCAGGGAAGGTGAGCGCCCAGCGCTCTCGATAGATCGAAACCTGCACGGTGCCTTGCACCGCCAGGAGCAAGTCGACTCGCACTCGCGAAACTACTCGAGAACACTCATGTCCCTCTTAATTAGCGAGAGAGCCTCTAGCCGCCTCCCAAGCTGCGCGACTGGCAGACAGTCTAAGTCAGCTGCGTATTCCAGTGCTAACCGCTTCTGATTCGGCCCGCTCGGCCGCGACGTCGCCCGCTATGCCACCAACAACATCGTCGTGGCCGGGTCTCGCCGACCACTGCACGCTGCAACTCGCCTACACCATCGGCTTGGCACGGCCACTATCGATGTACATCGACGCCCACGACACTAGTAGTAAGCGACAAGCTGAGGCCGTCACACGGCGTGGTTCCATGGCATAAGCGCGTCGATTTCGCTGCTCGGCCAGCCGTTGGCGATACGCTGAAGTGTTAGGGCGAGCCAGGCGAACGGATCGACGTTGTTCATTTTCGCTGTCTGCAGCAGTGTTGCGATGGTCGCCTAGGTTTGTCCGCCGCCGTCGCTGCCCGCGAAGAGGCTATTCTTTCTCGTAATTGTTTGTGGCCTGATGGCGCGTTCGACGATGTTGGAGTCGAGCTCGATGCGACCATCGGTCAGGAAGCGTCCGAAGATGGCACGGCGCGAGACGGCATAGCGGATCGCCTCAGCCAGTTTTGATTTGCTGGAGATCCGCCGCAAGGTCTGCTGCCCGAGATCGAAGAGATCTGCGACGATCGCCGCGGAGGCTTGCTGGCGCGCGGCAACGCGAGCGTCGGGGCGTTGACCGCGCACGGTTTTTTCGACCTGCCAGAGCTTTGCCATTTGCCCGACCGTCGTCGTTGCCACTCTCGAGCTCCCTGCAACATGCAGAGAACTTGCGTCTGCTGTGTGACCAGCAGCCAGCCAATGTGATGCCATCATTGCCGCGATCGGGTCGCGCCAACTTGTTATAGGCAGCGTGGCCATCCACCTGCGGATACCGCGATAGCCACTGAGATGCCGGACAGCACATTCGCCAGAGCGGCCGTCTTCGAAGCGATAAGCCACCATCGGAGGACCGCTGCGGCCAAAGGTTCGGTCATCCCGGGCATAGGCCCATAAGTAGGCCGTCTTCGTCGATCCGGAGCCGGGAGCGAGCGTCGGCAGGGTGGTTTCGTCGGCAAAGACCCGTTCGGCCTTCTTGACTTCGCTGAAGATGTAGTCGGCCACGATCTCGAGCTCGAAGCCGAGCTTGCCCATCCATTGCGCCATCAACTGGCGGTCGAGCTCGACCTTGTCGCGGGCGTAGATGGCCTCCTGCCGGTAGAGCGGCTGGCCATCGGCGTATTTGGCGACGGCGATCTGGGCCAGAAGCGCTTCCGCCGGAATGCCTCCTTCAATGATATGGGCCGGGGCCGGCGCCTGGATGACGCCGTCCGCGTTCTTGAAGGCATACTTGGGACGGCGCGTGACAATCACACGGAACTTCGCCGGCACCACATCGAGACGCTCCGACACGTCCTCGCCGATCAGCACCTTCTGCTTACGGCATACTCAGCCAGCTCTTCCGGCTCAATGACAGTTTCGATCCGTTCCAGATGGGGCGCAAAGCCCTTGCGCCGACGCGGTGCACGCTTGCCGTCCGCTCGCTCACGGCTCTTGCTGACCTGGGCCTTGATCGCAGCGATGCCGGTCTCGATTTCCTCGAAGACCAAGGCCTGCTGTTCATCGTCGCCGTTCGCAGAGCCGAGCTTTTGCGATCGTCGGCCGAACCGGGCGCGGTCGAAGGCCTTCAGGATCTGCGTCAGCCGCTCGATGCGCGCATCGGCATCGGCGTTGCGCGCCTTGAGATCGGCGACCTCGCTCTCCAGAGCATCGGCGCGGGCCGCCTTCTCGGCCATGGCAAGCACCATGGCCTTCAGCGTCTCTACGTCATTCGGGAGGCTGAGATCGGGCGGCGTCATTGACTCGACCAGAGCACATTTTGCTCCGCTTCTCTTGCCCTTCCAGGCCGCTGATTCACTTCGCCGCAGTGCTTTTACCCGACGCTGGTGGATGGGATGGACTGGAAGCGGGTGATCTGGGCAGTCCGTTCGGCGTGCGCCTCGCCGACATCCATGCCGGCGCGCACGACGACCTCGCCAATGGCAATCTCGATCACTGGGCCTGCCACAGACGCCACCACACCCTCACAACTCGAGTGCCGCGAGCGATAACGCCGCTCGGCCCGAGCGTCACGGCGCCAGGCGAACAGCTGCGACGGGTGAATGCCGATCCGGCGGGCGATCGCCGATACGCTCGCGCCAGGCTCCAGCGCCTCCGTCACAACTTGCGCCTTGAACTCGTCCGACCAGCGTCGACGAAGCTGCCGCGGCGCTCCCTCAAGACGGTCGGCGACCGCTTCGATCATATGGAAGGTTCTAGTTCCAGAACTAGGCGCAGACATAGAAGCTCACATCGGCTCACAAACTCAGCAGCCGATAGCCGATCGCTAACCCACTCAGCCAGACGGGGTCTCTTTGCCGCTTACCACTAGTAAGGTGCCGGAGGGTGTGCTCGAGACGGCCGCCGCGCAGACCATGGATCTCGCTCCGCGCAGCATCGGCGCCCATCTCGACCTCAACCACCCGATCTACGCCCGCACCTGGGCCTACGGTCATTTCGGCCGCACGCCCGACAATGACGGCCTCTCTCCTGGAAGAGGACCGATTTGGTCAAACGCCGAAACGCAGCGTGTAAATTGTCACGTCATTTCGGGGGGCGGCCCGAAAGACCGCACCCGGAATGACAGCTACAGGAATCCCGCATGAATGCCCGGTTTGATCAATTACATCAGTACCAAGATTCACGAGGTGTTCCCGAACCGCTACGATTGCTGTCTCGCTCGCGGCAATACGAGCGCAGGGTCCAGCCGCCGCCTGAGGGACGAGGACGAAACTGCATTGACATCATCATGCGATCCGCGGGTAATAAGTCGCGGTCTGGTCTTCGACCTCGCGCACCCGCGGGCCCTTTAAGGCGGGGCGAGAGTAGCACCTTGCTGCGGTGGCGCCGTTCTGTGTAACACCCTCGATCGGACCGGACGCGTGCGCACAACCATCGCCATCGCACCGCCGATGTTCTCCCTCTGTTAGCCGAGTTTCCGCATAATAATCGCTTCACCAGCCGGGATCACGGCGGACGGCCGGCTCCGGCCGAAGTTCACCTTAAGGGCATGCCCCCATAAAGTGCAGCCGATAGATTGAGTAGCTATTGCGTCTTCTTTCTGTACACCTCTATCGCGTCTAGCAGATCTTGATGACTGTCTAGAAAGCCCGAGAACACATCCACGATGAACTCGGCGTCGGCGCGCGTCATCGGTGTCGAGATCGAAGCGGCAGCGCCAAGCGGCAGGATAATGCCATTCTCCGCAAAGAAGCGCGAGAGCTGCTTCATGAGAGTTGCTCCGGCAGTCGTGGGATAGATCTCGCGATAGTCATTCGGAGTTTGTGCCCGCGGATGGACGCGAAACAGCGAAGCGGCTCCGGTCACGCATAGCGGCGCGTCCCGGATTGAGATGGCCCGTCCGATCCCGTCCCGGACAATATCTCCAAGGATCTCAAGATGTGCGAAAGCCGCATGATTTAGATGCCTCATTGCGGCCAGCCCCGCTGTCATAGATAGAGGATTGGCCGAAAACGTACCACCCTGCGGAAGCAGTGGCCGCCCCGCTGAAGCATCGAAGACTTTCATCACGTCCTCGCGGCCGCCGATTGCTCCAATCGGCAAACCGCCGCCGATGATCTTCCCCATCGTGACGAGGTCCGGAACCAGACCGTAACGGGCTGAAGCACCCTGGAAACTCTGCCTAAGATTCAGCACCTCATCAGCAATCACCGGAATGCCGTTAATACGACCCGCCTCCTGCACCGCAGCAGTGAATTCAGGTTTCGGCGCAACTAGACCACCCCGGCTTGGCATCGGATCCAAAATGATGGCGGCAAGATCGTGCGCATGCAGTGACATCAACCGGCGGACGCCTTCAACATCATTGAAGCGGAGCACAACAACTTCATCGAGCACACTTGTGGGCATTCCGCGATAGAAGGCCGTAGACTTGGGTGCTATTGGGTCACCCCAATTGTCCGGTGCAGCCGCTTGACTGACCTCGACCCAGTCGTAGGCGCCATGATAGGAGCCCTCGAGCTTCGCAATTTTCGAACGTCCGGTGAAGGCCCGCGCAGCCTTGATCGCGAACAGCACCGCCTCAGTTCCCGTATTGACGAAGCGAACACGATCAATCCCCGGAATGCGGCCGCAAAGGAGTTCGGCGAGTTCGATCTCGCTCTCTGTCGGATTCGCGAAGCAGCTGCCGCGCTGGAGTTGATGGGTCAGAGCTTCCACCACGGGCGCGAAAGCATGGCCATGGATCAATGTCGTGAAGTTACAATTGAGGTCGAGAAACCGGCGGCCGTCGACGTCGAACAGATAGCTGCCCATCCCACGCTCGACATAGAGCGGGGCTGGATCTCGCTCAATGGTTGCTCGTGACGTTCCGTCAGGGAAAACCAGCCGCGCTCTGGCAAAGCTGTCCTTAGATCTCTGCCCAACGCTCGGAAATCCGTCCCCCGTATCGGAACTTACAAGCCCCCAGTTCATGGTATCCTCATCGATTTTCTTCGCCATTTCTGCTGAGCGGGCCGGCCCCCACCTGTATTTTGCGCTCCTGCCATTTCGCGGGTTCTCCGGAGCGCCGGAGCGTTTCTCTGGAGTGATGTCGAGCCAATCTGAGCATAGCAGCGATCCTGCCCCCGTGCTGAACCGCTAAGACTAGGCTTGTGTCCTCAACTCCCGACGTATGGCCCGGTGCGTTCACGTATTTCGGAGCGCCAGGAGCCGCTTCGTGTTGGCGGACCACGGTGCCCTTCAGATGAGCCGCATCATCACTTGTAGAGCGAGTTGCTAACCGATGGTACAAATTAACAACGGATGGAGACACTACCGATTCTGGTGAGAATGGTACCTTGACTGTCGTCACGTATCAGCCTTCAAGTGGCGCCAGGCAAAGAGAAGCCGCCGAGACAAACTTCCAGCAGCGAAACGTTCGACACAGGCGTATGGTCAGCCACACGCCTACGTCTTCAATCTCGCGAACTGAAGCCTACGTGCGCGGGCTGCGCCTCGATACAGACTAGAGGAAGATCACCCCTTCGGAGTCCATGCCCAGCCAGCTCGCGCGCCGGTTTCGAATCCGATGTGCTCGGCGTCAGGCGCATGCTTGCGAAGCAGGCGGGTCAACGCGACCGGATCACATTTGACCTTTCCTTCGAATATCCCTTGTCCCATCTCGCCGACTACGCATCGCCGTTTCGATCTGCGACACGTGCAGCCCAACATATTGTCTCATTATAGCGCACAGAATCTTTTGGCTCCGCGAGCTTGGCAATAGCGAGAGTACGGAGTTGCCCCTTGACGTCTTGATGTACTGAGCATGCTGCGAGAGCGCTAGTGGTCCCACAGTCGTCCAGATTGCTGCCCGCGCAAAACAAGACCAAGTCTTCGCGAACGGGATCCCTGAAGACAGTAGGCCGGAGATGACCTCGGAAGAGCGAGCATCCGATATTCCACCTTTGTCGACCGTAAGCTACGCATGATGTTTAAGAGCAGGTAATGTACGCTGTATGTGCGCGATCTCAAGTCCGTCGGCCGCACTTCGAAGGTCATGCAAATCTTGCAGCGGACGAATCCGGAATGCGGCGGCTTAGTCCATGTCGCCGCCGGGGATCCGAACGCGGTCGGCCCACGGCGTTGCCCTGGGCTCGTGAGTCAACGTGCAACGGAAACTTGAGGCGTGGGCCGATCTCTGCAAAGCCCGCCTTCACGTACAGGGCGGAATTGGGACTTCGGCTCCACGCCGGTTGCCTGGGCGCGCCCACTTCAAGCTGGCTCCAGCCTTTTGCCCTCCCAAGGCCAACGGCGGCCTCAATGAGGCGCATCGCCACCCCGGACGATCGTTGATCCGGTACAACGTAGATTTCAGTGATAATGCCGTACGTTCCATGTGCAACAAACGAGGCACTTTCCGATAACATGATGATGCCCACGGGGCATTTTTTGGCGCAAGCCAGAAAACCGTAGACGCGTTCTTTCATGGCGAGCAAATCGGCAACCAGCTGAGTATCTAGCTCGGCCAGCACATCGCCGCCCAGTTCGGCAAGCAGAGCTCCAACCAGCTCGGTCACGGTTGTGGCGTCATCGGCAGACACTTCCCGTGTGGTCACCATGTCACATCCTCCTCCAACCTGAACGTCCAGAAGCCATAGTGGGTAGTGAAGCTCCCACATCGCACAACCATAAGTAGGTATATTCTCATAGTGAATCCTACATGACGGTTCAAATCACGTGTCTTGGAGTTGATACGTGTTCATGTCACTTATTTCTGAAAGAATTCTGAGACACTTCAAAAGTGTGCGGCAGACTATCAATTCAGTAAAGCTCGCGAATTTGACTCTCTCCTGTCGTAGAATAGCTTCAGAGCCGCAGAGCTAATTGTCTCAAGATGTGCCGGACGTACGAGTCCAAAACGGACTATTCTTCGTCGCGCGAAGATAATAACCTTCCATAGTTTCTTGCACCACACCATGTTTGTTGTTGCGCGATATATAAGCGAGACCGCAGTTTGGACCACTTAGAACCAGAGTTTTGCGCCTCTATCACGTTGGCTGGTTGGTTGCGCTGACGTCGTTTGCAGCAAAATCGGCGGTCGATTGCCGATTGCCCCATGGGTCCGTTGTTCGTTTTAGTATCTGCACCAATCCTCTACTTTTCCTGCGCGTCCCCACAAGGCAGAGGAACCAATGGGCGTTGACGCATTCGGCGCGGAAGCGGTCGCTGAAGCCCTCCATGAAGGCATTGTCGGTCGGCTTGCCTTGAAAGGGGCTGCAAGGAAGTGGGCTTCCGGTGACGATTCGCCTCGATCGACGAGGGAATTCGGGGACGAAAACTCTAGCCAAGAATTTGCCGGACGCAGATCAGGCAGGTGACCTATACTGCCCGCGCGAATTGATTGAGTGGGCGCGCGAGACCGAGGTTCTCCCTTAGGGTTTGTCCAGAATATGCAGATCTGAATTTTCCTCTTCGGCGCAATTCGGGAACGACGAGCTCAACAAACTCCTTGAGTTCACCGGGATACGTCACGGGCATTACGTTAAATCCGTCGGCCGCGTGCTGATCAAATGTATCAACCATGACGTCGGAGATTTCGTCCGGTGTTCCGACAACCATGAGATGGCCTTTGCTGTCCGATATAGAGCGGATCAGTTGCCTCCATGTAAGTTTTTGGCGAGCGGCTAGGTCGAGGAGCACCTTTTGGCGGCTCTGGATTAAGTTCGTCTCGGGCAACGCCTCGGGGACTAACGCATCAAGATTGATTGAACGTAAGTCGGTTACAAATCCCAGCCAACGCTCGGCTGCTCCAATTAGAACATCGATGTGCGTATAAGATTGTAGTCTTTGAAGCTTCTCAAACGCTTCTTGCTTGGTCTTTCCGACGACCGGAACAATGCCCGGCATGACTAGTACCTGATTGTCCTCCCGCCCTAGCGCGCGCACTTTCTCTTTGATAGTTGCGTAGTATCGCCTCCCCTGCTCTAAAGAAGGTGCGGCTGTGAACACAACCTCACCGAATTCTGCAGCGAACTCTATTCCGGCATCGGAAGCGCCAGCTTGGACCAATACGGGATACCCTTGCGGCGACCTTGCAATATTTAGTGGCCCCCTGACTGATAAGTAGTCTCCCCGGTGGTTAAGTAAATGCAGCTTAGCAGTGTCAGCGTAAATACCACTTTGCTTGTCGCGAATGAAAGCGTCGTCTTCCCAAGTGTCCCAAAGCCCCTTGACAACCTCCACAAATTCTTTAGCCCGAACATAGCGCGTATCATGATCCGGAAGTTCCGCTTCGCCGAAATTCTGCGCTTCGAATTTAAATCCCGACGTGACAATATTCCAGGCAGCACGCCCCCGCGACAAGTGATCAAGTGAGGCGAACATGCGTGCAAGATGATAAGGTTGATGGTAGGTCGTCGTCGCTGTCGCGACAAGGCCGATGTCTTGTGTCCTCGATGAAAGCGCTGACAAAAGCGTGATTGGCTCGAACCCGTCGTTTCGGCTTACACGAGCTAGGCTTGCATGATCTGGTTCTACTACGCTTGGACTATCGGCGCGGAATAGGAAGTGAAATGCCGCGCCCTCGGCAAGCGCCGCCAGATCAGCATAATGGTCAATATCAACCCCGCCTTTCGCTGGTACGTTCGGATCTCGCCATGCACTCTCGTGATATCCCGCCTGTCCGAGAAATAATCCAAGCTTCATTTCGCCATTTCGCTGCATACCATTTCTCCTTTTGATTGGACTTGATTATCCTCGCGCATACGCACCTCAATGCGAGACTTTTCACAACGGCCGCGCCGGAATGCCATCGCACACCTCCATGCGAAAGGAGAGCAACCTGGTTGCAGCAGGGCTGATCGAGACTGGACTTCAGCACGCAAGGCCTGCAGATCAGGGGCGACGGCGACAATAGATCGCTGGTGTTGCAGGCCGACCTCCTTGCAGATGGGGCTTGATTGAGCTGATGCTCGTCAGCCGATAGGTGACATGCCTCTACTATTTAGATCAACTATGGGTCTTGGTAGTCGAGCGCGCGCAGATTGTTGCACCTCGTGATATGGGATGGAAGCATCCACAGCTGGCCCTTAATGATCACGGCGGGATTGTTGGCGGAAACGAATCAACAATCGAGCGCATTCGAAAGGGCAATGCCCCTATCGCGCTCATCACGCCGATCGACTTGATCATGCAGTCCTGGAGGACTTTCAATCGCGTCAGCTTGATCTCAGCTAACGATCTCACGCTTGCGTCATAGGCGTAGCGGAATACGGTCCGCTCTTCGATTTCACCGACAACCAGCCCTTTCGTGCGCCAACCACATAGCGATTATGTGCATCGGCAGAAGGAGGGGTATCAGCGGACCCATACCCAGCTTTCGATATCGGCAAGCATATGATACATCATTTGCTAGCAATTTGTTTGCGCCGCTCGGTGCATGAAGCCGCCAGCAAGACTTTACATGGTGAGACTGAGACACAGGCGAACCGGTCTGCGCGACCCGGACGGACACGATATCACAACCAACCCTCGCACTGCGAACTTGCAAGCAAGCAGCATTGTGCGATCGTAAGAGATCCGCACCGGGAAATAGCACTCGATCGCTCATTCTCAAGTCGATTGTCGGCGTCATAACGAGAGATGAGCAGCTTCGCCTTGCTCCGTCTTCGTGCACCATTCATACAAGATCAACAATGCGGGTGCTCCGACAAACGCGGCTCGGATATTCCACAAGGAACTTGGCGCGCATGCCTCTTTAACAATGCCGATGCAGGATTTAGGCGGCGAACTCGCCGCCGTTGATGTCGATAGTTGCACCGGTGATAAAGCCCGCCATCGGCGAAGCCAGAAACGCCGCAACGTGAGCGACCTCTTCAGCCGTTCCAAAGCGGCCGACCGGAATCCGGTTGAGAGCGGAGCGATTGACTGGGCTCTCGGGTGGTCCAGTCAAATCACTCAGCACCCGCCCAGGAGCGATGCAATTGACCGTAATACCGTGCGGAGCGAGATCTCGCGCAGCAGCGCGGGTTAATCCGACCAGCCCCGCCTTCGATGCGGTATAATGTGGCCCTGCGATCATTGGCATGGCGCGGCCCGCGAGCGATCCGACATTGATGATGCGTCCATAGCCCGTCGCAATCATCGTCGGCGCTAAAAGCCGTATGAGACTGAAGGGTCCATTAAGATTGACATCGATTACCCGGCCCCATTCCTCCAGGCTCGTCTGCGGCAGCCAGGGCGCACCCTGATCCGCGCGCTTAGGAGAGACGCCCGCATTGTTCACCAAAATCGCAATCTCGCCCCAACGTGCACGAATGCGCTCGACAAGTGCTCTCACCTCATTCGGTCGAGTAACATCAACCGCCTCGGCATAGACCTGCTCTTGCGAACAACGAAGAGCGTCCCGCGCCCGATCCACGTGCTCTGCATTTGTCGCCAAAAACGCCACTTGATGGCCGTCGCTCAAGAATCGGCGCACGATCTCAAGTCCAATCCCACGTGCTCCCCCGGTCACAAGAGCAACGCGCGCATCTCTTTTACTAGTTGGTTTTCCAGGTTTTAGCATAATCGTCGGTCACAAACGGCGCAAAGACTGATTCCGGGACTCGCGTCCCACCGGCATACACAGCGAGACTAGTCGTTGTCGACCCCCGATCCATTTTGACGGGCCGCGATAGCGAACCCCAGCCGGAGCCGTCGGATCTTCGGTTCCACCCGGTGCGCATCACCTTTTCCAGATCAACAATGGATTGCGCTTCTCCGATGAGGCACCAGATCGGGATCACATACAAGGTCGACGCTAGAATGGTTGAGAATGGCACTCGAGCGAACGCTCCGATAGAGAATTTGATTCCGCGCCAATCGGGCACCAGATCGAGTGGTGTTGTGATCGAGAACGACGAACGTTCGAGCGTGAGACAACGATCGAGCGGTCGATCGCCTCCTCCGGCTTCACCGACGTGACGACCATTCCTGATCGCTGATTTTTCCATTTCTTCGAAGACGAGATATTTTCGCCGAATGAATTGGCCGACAACTAGGACATATCTCAGTAGCCCATGAAATTCCCTCCACTGAATCGCGAGTATCACATCGAAGGACTGACCGATGCCGCTGTCTGCTTACCTGTTGCGTCGGACACCCTTTCCAAGATGCAATGACATAGCCGCTCTATATCGGTGACTTCGTGATCGGCAGTTATGCATACCCGAATCCCTGCCATACCTTGCGCGACCGTCGGGAAGAAAGTCACCGACGTATAGAAGCCAGCATCAAGAAGCTCTCTGGCGATCGCAATAGCTTTGGCTTCAGATCCGACAAAGATCATTCTGATTGGAAGAGAATTGCCTTGCTCAACGGTTGAGACATAGCGGTCAAAGACCTCGATCCGTTGCGCCAACCGCTTCTGCCGTTCGCCGAGTTCTTCCGAGCGGTGAATTCTGCACGAGCCAAGCGCCGCACCAACCGCCGCTAGGTTCGGCCCCACGGAGAATGCGTAGGGAATGGAATAGCGCCGTAACAGAGCCTCGTGTTCGCCTGTTCCAAGCATCAACATGCCGCCCGAAGCGCCGAAGCCCTTCGCCAACGAGGCTGCTATGATCGTGCGTTGACCCAGCACTTTCGGAAACTGAGAGCGAGCAAATCCTTCGCCATTGCGTCCGAACAAAGATATCCCGTGAGCATCGTCGATATAGAGGAAGAGCCCATACCGTTCCTGGAGCCGGCGCAATTCCTTAACGGGCGCAGTCCCTCCTCCCATTGAATAAACACCATCGCACACATACGCGACCACCGGATGCTCGCGGCACAAGTGTTCAAGCGCTTCGATATCATTGTGCGCAATCGTTTCGACCCGCGTTTCATCAGCGATCACCGGCTTGTGGTAGGCGAGCGAAATATGCGCGATGCGATCAAACACAACGACCGGCTTTATACCGCCTGTCAATTGGCCTGACGCAAGAAGAGGCATAGCACCAAAATTTGCAAGCATGACAGTGGAAAAGGCAAGCACGCGCGCGCAGAAGAGCTCCGAGAGGGCTGTTTCCAGCTCCGCTATAAGATCAAAATTCAACCGAGTTCGTGCACAGGACCAGTGCAATGAATTATGCGCCTGGATTGCCTCCATTGCCCCAGCCACAACGAAGGGATGATTATCGAGCCCCAGATAGGAGCACCGAACGAAATCAATTACCTGCGATCGACTATCAAGCGGACCGGTGCCCCAAGCAATGCCGCGCCCGATCGTTGAACGGCCGTGGACAGCCATGAGACCGGCCGCGTGGGCAGCGTCAAAATGCGGGCTGGACCTGTTGACTACGTAGGCGGTGTTCCGAAAACGGCCGGCGGGCCTGTCTTCGTTGGAGAGCTGGGCTTCCTGTTGCATTTCTTTCTCCATTTCATCCACCAGCATCGGCACCCGAGCACGTCCCTGAGTTGGCACGAAACGGGTGTTGACGATATCCGGCCGAACGGAGGTTCAGATCTCACGGGCAGCTCAATCGCGCCCCTAGTTCAATCAGTAAATCACTAGCTACGTCGCTTCGGCAGCTACCACATCAGATAGGACTAGACTTCTTAACGAGCGTAGCGATAACGCCGCTGCCCGGAAGCCGTTCTCACGGGACAGACGCCGCCCAAATCGATGTGACCTGTCAATCGTCTCTGACTGTACGCATGTCGATGCTACTGTCGGCAGATTATCCTGCTCACGGATTCCTTCCGCGAATGGACGCCGCACGTGCTCAGCGACGATAACCATCGACGTTGGCGCCAGACTTCTACCTGGCGCGCAAACCCTTACGCCGCACCAAAATACCAACCTACATGAATTGTTCCAGTGTTCTGTCCGGCCAGTTCGTCGTACAATTAGTGCATCGGTCTGTGGGTCCTGAAGGCGATGCTGAGGAAATCCAGCGGCGAACACACGCAGCTCACGGCCATAAGACGATCGGGCTCGCGGCGGCGCTGGCACCGCGATCGTCGATCGTGCTGCCCTGCGAGCGTGAACCGAGTAACATCGCCTTGGCGAGGCGACCTGGCGTTGGCGCCCATACGATCGATAAATGGCGCAATCGCTTCATCGCAAATCGTGTCGGGGTCTTCTACGGCGAGATCCGCACCGGCAAGCCACGCACGGTTGAGGCTGCGGCCGAGCTGATCACCAAGACACTCGCTCCGAAGGCCGACCTATTGGAGCGTGCTCGCCATCGCCAAAGAGACTGGACTTTGCCAAAATCACCGCTCATCGCCTATTCTAACTTTTCGGTCTGTAGCCTCGTCGTACGCGCAGCTTCAAGCTCTCGACCGATACCCTTCTTTTTCGAGAAGCTGCGCGAAGTGGTCGGGCTCGATCTCAACCCGCCTGACAAGGGCGTGGCGCTTTGTGTCCCAACTTCGGGCGCTGGAACGACCCCAGCCCATGCTTCCTATGGGGTTCGGCTACATCGAAGGTGTTACCCCGACTACCGGCGTCATGGCATCTCATGTTTGCCGACCTCGACGTGCTTGATGGCGCAGTCATAGCTCAATGCAACCCGGCCATCGCCATTAACGGTTCCTCGCCTACCTGCATCACATCGAAGCTAGTGTGCCGGCCCAACTGGAGATCCATCTCGTTGTCGGCAGCTGCTCAGCCAGAAGCCTCGCAAGTCAGGACATGGCTCGCCCGCCGGCCGCGTTGGCACATTCACGCCAAACTACACCTCCTGGTTCGAGCAGGTCGACGGCTTCTTCGCGCTCTCACCCAACGCGACGTCCGGCGATCATCGTTCGTTTCCAACGTCTCATCAAAGCGCCATCTTATCTGCACCAAAATGCAACTTCACGACCGCCGATTCCACCCTCCAGAACTCACGTTATTTGTCAGCTAATTTTCTGGGGCAGAAATTAGATCACAGACGCATTTCAGCGATAATTACCTCGGAGATAAAGCGCTAGAAAGTATTCGGTATGTCGCAATCTGGTCTCACTGACGGCTACCGCGGAGCTAAGGACACCTGAGGGTCCCAACTCCCGAACGTGATTGAGACCATCGTGGGCCCGGCTCAAGTGCCCTGTACTCGAAACGGTTTCGAGTAATTGGGCAAGACGCAACTAGTGGCTCGCGAAGTTCGTTAACGTAGGGGGCTGCCCACGCTATTCTCATTTACTCCCGAAAGCCCACCGCGGAAGAGATCCTTTCCTTCATGACGTAATCATTCGACCCTGGCTCGGCGGGCAGCAGATCTATACCTCCGCCGATTAGGACCTCATCCACAACTAGGTCGCGAGCATTGCGCCACCTAGCGCCATCTGAAAGCAGCTCTTCGTCGGTCTTTCGCTTCGCGGCTTGGATAGATTTGATGATGACGAGATTATGCCGACTGCCTCAGTCCCCAAATTAACGAAGCGAACACGCTCAATCCGCGGACTCCGGCCGCAAAGTAGTTCGGCGAGTTCAATCTCGCGCTCCGTTGGATTTGCGAAACAGCTTCCACGCTGAATTTGCTGGGTTAGCACCTCTACGACAGGCCTGAAGACGTGACCATGGATTAGGGTTGTGAAGTCGCCATTGAGGTCTACGAATCGTCGCCCGTCGGCAGCAGCCACGGTTGCGCCGAGGACTCCAGTGCATTTTTTCTCCGATGATCATTGCTCGAGTAAGGCCCCTCGCGCCGCATTTCCGTGCGTTTATCTGCGATGGCGCCATCGTAAATGACGCGACGTGTGGCGCCGCAGACGAGGTTGGTCTTCGCCGATTAGCGCCGAGTTTTAGGGCTAGCATTGGCGCAGATGCATATAGCCACTTAAATACGCGTAACCACTTAAATACGTGCCGATCGTACCGGCGAAGACGATAACGATGAACGAAACCCGTCTCTATCCCGAGACTCAACCTGACTCCTTAACTCCTCGCCCGTTAGCCAGATCAGCCAATCCTCCTCCGCAATTTTTTCTTTTGCCAATTGTAGCACTGCCCCGCCCGGTTCATGATGCAGCATCTCATACTGTGCAACGAGTCCCTTATCGAGAGAAAAGTGCGCTACAAGTGCGCACAAGAAGTCAGGAGCCCACATCGCAAAAGAGACGCCGTGCGCTATTCCCGCTGCGATCTTGGCCATGCCCTGTCCTCTAAAGTCGGGACGAACCCAAAGATCGCCATGGTAGGCTACTTTCCCGGTAATCTGCGTTGCGCTCGGTGCTCTACAAATACAACGGTCTTCAGCATGTGCATATAACGCCGGATCAGTGTAAAACGCTTTCAGCGATTGAAAGTGTTCTGCGAAGTTGCTGTGCGATAAGTCAAATAGTCGCGCAGCATCTGAAAGCGCGACCTGATCATGCTTGTCGACGCCTATGATCCAATACCCCTGCCCCGATTCAATTGGTGAGCAATCTGGCCGGAACGTTGGATACGTCTGGCCCTTTGTTGGAGTTGCCCGCATGGTCGAGACGTACTCGCGAAAGTCGAATCCTATCGAAAGCTTGATGCCTTTTTTGGCGGCGGCATCGTCATAAACTTGAAGGAAGCGTGCGACTTGTAGCGGATTAACTGCACTTGTCATTTCCGCACCTTCCTATTTTCGGTGAGCTAGTCTATGCGACGAACCGGTTATTGATGATACGGCAACAACGCACGATCGCGACACCACCTACTCTGGTAGGGTTGGAGTTTTCGGCATTCAGCGGATCGCTCTTGAGCACCACCTCTGCCCGGAGCAGATCATGTCGGCGAACCAGCTGGAGAACTTCGTAACGTTTGTCGAGCAGCCGTCTTCGATAAATAAGGCGCTATGAGCCCGAAGCGGCCATCCAAGATCAAGCAAGTCGAGAGGTGCTAGGATCACCGCACCTTTCCCGATCAGATGAAGGACGTTGAGACACTCAATGTCGCAAAACTGGCGCAGATCACGACGCACAACGCTGGCTACCTCGAAGAGGTGCTGATCTGATGGGCGCAGCTCGCCCAGTTCGGAGTGTCGGGTTGAGGAGAAGCGGGAATTCGACCTTTATCGATCTCAGTGAGAGCGCAAGATTGTCATGTGACTTTGTTCTTCGAGAATGACCCCGACAACGTGCAAAGTGCGGCTCTACGGCTCAAGCTTCGCTGAGGCAAACGGACAGACGTCGTTATCACTTGTATACTCGCTCCGCCCACCATGGAAAGAACTCCGGCATATCAACCGACACCTTATCATTGAACATCGGGGGGCGTTTTTCCAAGAACGCCATCACCCCCTCTTTGGAGTCGGCGGAACGGCCGCGCGTATAAATAGCGCGACTGTCAATCTTGTGCGCCTCCATAGGATCATCAGCGCCGAGCATGCGCCACATCATCTGCCGGATCAGGGCAATCGATACGGGCGCGGTCTTCTCGATAAACTCGCGGGCGAGCGCGCGCGCGGTGGGCAGCAGTTGCTCCGGCGGAACCACCTTACTAACCAGCCGGCCAGCCAAGGCTTCCTGCGCTGGGAAAACGCGTCCACTGTAACACCACTCCAGCGCCTGCGCGACACCGACGATGCGCGGGAGGAACCAAGTTGAGGCAGCCTCCGGCACAATACCACGCTTGGAGAACACAAAGCCAAAGCGCGCGGTTTCGGCCGCAATGCGGATGTCCATCGCGAGCGGAATGGTTATGCCCATACCGACCGCCGGACCATTCACCGCCGCAATTATAGGCTTCAGGAATTTGAAGATCCGCAACGTAAGACGGCCGCCGCCGTCGCAGACGCTCTGGTCGCTGTAATCCACTGTACCATCGGATAGACGTTTCACTGGCCCGCGCTGCGCATCGATGTCGAATATATCGGCCCCCAGAGAAAGATCGGCTCCCGCGCAAAAGGCGCGACCTTCGCCTGTAACGATAACTGCTCGCACATCATCGTCGTTCTCTGCGCAATCGAACGCGTCCATCAGCTCCCGGTGCATGGTACCGCTGAAGGCGTTGAGCTTCTCGGGGCGGTTCAAGGTGATGGTAAGGATCTGCTCGGCGACTTCATACTTTATGGTCTCGTAGGTCATAGTTATTCTCCTTCACGATCTGGGTATAATTGCGCTCTCAAGTCAGCGCTCTCTGAGTGCTTCAAATAACGATTCCTCGAATATCTCGAGGCCTTGACTTAACGTCTCACAATCAATCGTGAGTGGAGGCCAAAACTTCACGACCTGGTCGGCAGATCTGCATCGTTCGACCATTAGCCCTTTTTCGAAAGCCTTGCGTGTAGCCGCCTCTGCGATTTCGGTCATTTGGCAGTCAAGCCCGAGGGCCATCCCCCGTCCTCGAACAGAACAACTGGCACCTTGCTCGGAGGAGATGGCCTCAAGTCGGCGTCGCATAAATCGTCCCATACGCTGAATGCCATCCGAAAAAGCTGGACTACGCCAATAAAGATTTATAGCTGCGGTCGCAGATACAAGAGCAAGGTTATCTCCAGGAAACGTGTCAGTGTGCTCTCCTGGACGCCACGCATCGAGTTCTTCCTTGATCAGCAACATCGACAGCGGAAGACCGTAGGCGCTTAGCGACTTCGACATTATGATAATGTCCGGCGACAGTGCCGCGAACTCGAAACTGAAGAATTCGCCTGTGCGACCACACCCCATCAGGATGTCGTCAATGATGAAAAGAGCGCCTACATTTTTTGCGATCGCCTGAACTGACTGCAACCACTCCTTGCTAGCTACGCTTACACCACCATTCCCTCGCACAGTTTCGACAAGAATAGCAGCTGGACTATCGATGCCACTGCTCTCTTCTATTAACATTTTTCTCAGGTAATCGGCGGTATCAACAGTATCTCCAAGACAGCCATCATATGGCATCGAAGTTGCGGCCGATGAAGAAGCGTTGCAGGCTGCGCGATAAAGACGATTTCCTTTTTCCGCAATCGCTCTTATGGCCATCCCATGATGTCCATTAGAGAATGAAATAATATTCTGACGTCCAGTTATTTTGCGTGAGAACCTTAGAGCGGCATCAACAGCATTAGCATCTGTTGGCCCCGTGAAGTAGAATCGGTGTTTAAGATTGCGTCCCCGCAGTATGATGGAGCTAAACGTCTCCATAAATTTGAGCTTTGCGGGAGTGTCCATATAAAGGCCGTGGACTACAGCGTCTGCCGCGAGATAGTCTGTTAGAGCTGATCTGATCTCGTGATTATTATGGCCATAATTGAGTGCACCGGCACCGGCAAAGAAATCAATAACCTTTCGACCAGTTTCCGTTAACAGAATGGAGCCGCGCGCTCGACTGAAAGTGGCTGGAAACGAATAGCAGCACGAGCGAACGTTTGATTCTAGGGCCGCGAGAACTTCCATTTTGCGCCGCTCGCTATTCCCTCCGCTCATGGTGGTCTCCTCTACAATAGTTCAGCGAACAAGCAGGCATCTGGTGTCGAGCTGTAGATACGGCGAGCGGAACGTCCACTGGTCTCGGCGGATGTTACACCTGTGGGTCTCCACTTACCTCAGAACGGGGAAGCAACGGACCTACTAAAGCTGTTAGTATCTGCGAACGGTCGTCTTCTGTAATTTGCGCCCCCGCATAAATCTCCACACGCTGGCCACGGCGCCGTCGATTCGGAGCTCCGACTTCTGATCGACAGATCGGCAGATAGGGATTCGTCAATCTAGAGCGTGCTGTGTTTATACGGAAACATAGCCTGACTTTTTGAGATAGTTGGCGCATTCCTTGTTGGAGAAGAGATCGAGGAGTTCGCCGACCTTTCGCCAAGTCGTCTCGACGTCACGGGGCTGTGCGGCTCGCATCAGGTGTTTGAGTTTGGCGAAGACCTGCTCGATCGGGTTGAGGTCGGGACTGTAGGGCGGCAGGAAGAGCAGATGCGCTCCCGTGGCGCGGATGGCGTTGCGGGCCGCTTTGCCCTTGTGACTGCCGAGATTGTCGAGGATGACGAGCTCACCCTTTGCCAAGGTAGGCGCCAGTACCTGTTCGGCATAGAGGGTGAACAACTCGCCATTGATGGGGCCGTCGATGACCCACGGCGCACTGATCCGGTCATGACGCAGCGCCGCGATGAAGGTCATGGTCTTCCAATGGCCGAAAGGCGCGGATGCTTGGAGACGCTGCCCGCACGGCCCCCAGCCGCGCAGCGGCGCCATGTTGGTCTTGATCCACGTCTCATCGATAAAGACCAGGCGCGAGGCGTCGATCCTGCCCTGGTGGGCCTTCCAGCGCGTCCGTTTACGCGCGATGTCGGGGCGGTCTTGTTCGACCGGCCGCATCGTTTTTTTTGAAGCTCAGCCCTTCGGCGTGAACAAACGTCCATACCGCCCGTACGTCTGTCTTGATCCCGCGCGCCGCCAGCTCCTGTGTCAAGCTTCCGCAAGGTGAACGGCCCCGAGCGAAGGCGTTTGCGCAGCCAGTCGGCATTGGCGCCGGACAAAACCGGCTTCTTGTGACCGCCGATCTTGCCAGGCGAAACGCCATCAGTCTCCCGCCTCAGGTTCTTCCACCTCGTCACACAGGAGGGGCTTATCCGAAGCGCTTCTGCAATCGAACGGACCGTCTCGCCAGCATCAGCTCGAGCCAGTGCACGTTCGCGAATGTCTTCCGAATAGGGACGCGTCATCCATGCTGGCCCCCGTTCCCCAGCATGGAGTTTGAATCAGAAATCCCCCCAGATGGGAATCCCGATTCCGGTAAAAAACAACATGCTCTCTAGTGTTGCATCGGTTTCGGGTATCCTGAGCGAAGGTGATACCGATGCGTACCGGACGTCCGAAGGCGATTCTGACGATTTCCGGCGACGAACGCCCGACCGGCGATAACACGATCGCGCTCGCTGCGGCGCTGACGTTGCGAGCCGAGAGCGTGCTGGCTTGCGAACGTGAGCTGATCAACATCGACGTAGCGACGCGGCTTGGTGTCGGCCCCCATACGATCGGCAAATGGCGCAATCGCTTCATCGGAGAGCGCTTCGAGGGTCTCTACGACGAGATGCACACTGGCGGACCACGCACGGTTGAGGATGAAAATGTGGCCGAACTGATTATCAAGACACTCGCTCGCAAGCCAACGCCATGTCCCATTGGAGCGTTCGCGCCATCATCAAAGAGACGGGAATGCCAAAAGCACCGCTCATCGTTCTATTCCGACTCTTCGGCCTCCAGCCTCACCGTACCGTCGGCTTCAAACTCTAGGCCGCTCCCTTCTTTGGCAAAGACGCCGCGCGAGGTGGTCGGGCTCTATCTCAATCCGCCTGATAAGGCCGTGGGGCTCTGCGACGGTGAGAACTGTCAAACTTCAGGCGCCCGAACGAACCCAGCCCATGCTTTCTATGGGGGCTCGGCTACATCGAGGGTGTCACCCGGTACTACCAGCGTCACGGCACGCCCTCCTATGTGCCGCCCCCTACGTGCTCGACGGCGAAATCATCGCTCAATGCAAACCCGCCATCGCCACGATGGATCGTTCGTTTCCTCCGCCGACCTCATCAGAAAGAGCCGCTTTATCTGTCCGAGACAGAACTCGCCTATGTCGTCGCTTATCAGCCTGACGACGCTTTTGGTCTTGCGGTATCTTCTTCGGAGAGCATGCCCGTACCGATGATACCCTCCCTCACCAATTCTGCGATCTCGGCGTCGGAGAGCCCGAGAAGCCCCGATAGGATCTCTCTGTTGTGCTGTCCGAGCGTGGGCGCCCCTGCGCGGATCGCACTGGGCCCCATAGCGTCGCGAATCGGCATCGAGGGTTGCGGATGCCGGCCCATGAATGCGTGTTCCACTTGTTGCAGAAATGCGCGCGACTTAAGATGCCGGTCCTTGAGCAGGTCAATTGGCATGCGGGCGACGCCGGCCGCAACCTTTGCGGCTTGCAGCTCAGACATGGCCTGGTCCGCGTCGCGGGCGAGCGTCCAAGCTTCGATAGCTCTCTCGATCACATTCTCGATGCCGCGGCGAGCTGTTACAGATTTCAGCGATTCATCCGTGGCCAAGTCCGGTCGGTCAATAACCAGCGCAAGCCTCAGCCACATGTCATCGTCGGTCGCGGCTACTATGATCCAGTTGTCCTCGCCCGCACATCGGAAGCAGCCATGTGGCACGAACTGCGGATGTCGACTTCCGTATCTCGTCGGCGGCATACCGCTGATCGAATGGACAGTGATCCATGGAGCCGCAAACGGCATCATGCACTCAATCAGCGCAAGATCAATGAACTGTCCTTGTCCGGTATTACGAGCATGAATCAGTGCTACCAGAACTGCAGCGCAGCCGTTCAACCCACCGACGGCATCTCCGAAAGCAAAGTGGCTCATCACGGGTGGCCCGTCGGCGTTTCCTATCACGCTCGGCAATCCCGAGCCTTGCTCGAGAGTAGAACCGTAGGCCCGACAATCGCGGCGGACACTGTTGGAGCCAAATGCCGACATCGACATCATGACCAGCTGCGGGCTGAGCGTTCTGAGTACGTCGTAACCAAGCCCGAGCTTCGGCAGCACATCGGCCGAGTAATTGTCGACGACAATATCAGCTCCCGCTACGAGCCGCTTGGCAAGAGCGAGACCTTGCACCCGCGTCAGGTCAAGTGTGATGCCGCGCTTGTTGCGATTCATGATGCAGAAACCTGGCATCATTTCGTACATCTTACTGTCGACGTAGGCAGAGCGCCGATCAACGCCGCGCCACCAATCCGGGTACTGAATGGCTTCGATCTTGATAACATCGGCACCGAGATCAGCCAGTGTGCGCGTACATAATGGGCCAGCCCAGCCCATCGTGAAGTCGATTACGCGAACTCCTTCCAATGGCGCCCGATCCGCATGGATGCAGCCGGACGCCCCCAATATCGGGCCGGTCAGGTGTCTTCGGGTATTGGCCAAAGGCTGAAGCTCGCCGGGAGCCGGAACCTTTCCACCCCGGCGCGGCGGCGTTAACGTCAGCCGCTGCATTGAGCCAGCGGTCAACCCCTCTTCTTCGCCAAACAGTACCGGCACAATTGCCCCGCGTACCTTCTTCTCCGAATCCTGGAGCAGATCGGATATTTCGGGTACCCAAACGATCGGAATCTTGCGCTTCAATCCCTCCGCAAACCACTCCTGCGCGGTCCGCGCCTTCAACCCCGGCATGAAATGACGCTCGATCTGCTCGATCTGCTTCAGACGACCAGGGCTCAGGATCAGAGCCGGATCATCACGCAATTCGGACAAGCCTAGCATGTCGCAGAATGCGCGCCACTGAGCTGGCGTGCCTGTCGTGATGCCGATCCAACCTCTTTTGGTTTCGTAAATGCTGGCCGGAAAGGTCGGCCAGAATCGGTTAATGCCAATTCGCTGCATCACGCCGCCGTGCGCAAACGCCTCAAACGTGTGATACTCGCTGAGTGTGAGAGTTGATTCAAAGATGCTGATCGACCACGACCGCCCGGCCCCACCGTGCATTTGCGCGATTACCGAAGAAGCTGCGGCAATGAAGCCCCAAAGGCCGGTAAGGATGCCCGTCTGGAAATCCGGTGCGTGCAACGGCGGCCCCTCGGCCGGTCCGACCAGCTTGATGAGCCCGGCCAACGCGCGGATGGTCGAATCGGTTGCGGTGAAGCCCGCATAGGGCCCCTCCTGGCTGAACCAACTCGCTTCGAGGCAGATCAACTCGGGGCGCCGCTTACGGATCGCCGCAATATCAATCGTCGGGCAGTCCGCGCGATTAACATTGCGGCCATCGACTAGAATGTCGCAGTCCCCGATCAGTGCTGTCAGCCGTGTGATCGCGTTCGGGTCATCGCGTTCCAAGATGACGCTTGATTTGTTGAAGTTCAGGAATGCGAACCATGCGCTCTGGCCACCGGGCGTCAGTGGCGCGCTGCGACGAAGTGGATCGCCTGCCGGCGGCTCGATCTTCTGAACATCCGCGCCAAAATCGGCAAACAGTCGCGCGCAATAGCTGGTTGCGGCCGCGCTACCGATCTCAACAACCCGCAAATGTGATAACGCTTCCATCGAGGGCTCCTTCCCGACCACGCTGATGCTCCGGACCATTCTCAACTGGTCATGTGAGCCTGTGGTCACCGCGAGCGCGGCGTTGCTTATCGGCACCGATACGCAAGCGTTTGTGACTGGCGGCAGTACGAGAACCGCACGCATAGCACCGCCGCTTCTTCGCCGGAACGACGATCCTGTAGATTCGAAAACCGAAGCAACGGATACGGCTTTCTGCCTCTGGCATTGCGTTCCCCAACTTTCCTTCTGTAATATTCTCCGCGCTCAGACCAACCGCTGACCTCCCCTTCCTTGCGAAGGCCATCTTTTTTCCGCTGATTCGCCGGTTGGCCACGCCGCTGAATACGAAGACGCATGAAAGGCGCGCCTGATCATTGACTGTGCACCAAGGCCAAAGCCCTTGCACGGCACAAGACTCCGAACTAGCGGCCCCTTCGGGGTCACCCCCGTAACGAACAATCGGGAGACATGAATTAACGACTGAATCCTTTGCGCCTCGGACGCCACCATGGAGCCGCGCGTACTGCTCAGGCATTTGATCGGCGGGGCGAACGTGCGGCTTTGCCTCCTGCAGCGGAGTCGATCGCGCCGAGCTCATTGTTCTGAAAGCGCTCTAGTGGTGCCACGGCCGGAGAAAGCGATCCGCTGCTGGATTTCATTTGCTGCATTTCAATCTCGATTCTGATCTGCGAAAAACGTCTGCCAAGAATACGCGATCGGTCGCTCAGATAAATCAGCACGAGAGCGCGGCTTGGCCGCCATTGCTCCAATCTGGGGCGTTTCTGTACGCCGGGGTTCGATCGGCTACCGTAGTTGAAACGGACTAAACCATGGCTACGTCGGTCGGGCAGCTACCAAAACAAATAGGCTAGAGAGCGTAGCATCCGTTCGTGCTAGCGGCGTCGGTTCCAACTGGTCGAAAGTTCTTCTTCGCGACCTTTGGTCGATGCGATTGTAAAGGCAGCCGTAACTTCTCCCTATCGCTGCACGGCAGGGCCAGACGAAAGCCGCCTCCGCTCGTCCTCTCGGTTACCGCGTCAGATGCAGTGTTCATCCAGCAGGCGGCCCCTGGTGGCTAGCGTCTTGCGTGCGCGTGTCAAACGACCAGAGGACTCCTTCACTGGCCGACGCCGATCGTTGCGCGGCATTGCTTTACTGTGGCCAACCTCGACTTCGGCGAGCGAGGCGCAGGGATCAGCAACCGCGAGGCGCTGGTCTAGCGCGCACTGTACTGGCTTGTCATCAGTTGGTTTGTCCCCGACGTCGAACGGACAGCAAGTGGGGTTGAGTCTTTCGGCTTCGCAGCGCGTCCATTTTGGATGAAATGTCCTAACCTTCGATCATCGTGAAGATGGCCAGGTCTGGTCTACAGCGCAAGTCCGCTGATCTACGGCAAGATTCAGGAGATGCGGCGCTCTGGATCATCTCTGGAGCACGATCCTAGCCGTCACCGCAGGAAAATTCATCATCCCGATTCCCCGCCGGCTATTGCGCTGACAATGTTGCAGAACGATTGCGCGGGACCCCTGGCCCTCGCATGAAACATCGTCACCGCCGCTCGCGCACCGAGCCCTCCTGCGCGACAGAGGCAACCAGCGTGCCGTCGGACTTGAAAATCAGACCGCGCGTGAGTCCGCGCCCGCCGTGCGCGCTCGGCGAATCCTGGGCATAGAGCAGCCATTCGTCGGCGCGGAACGGGCGATGAAACCACATTGCGTGGTCGAGGCTTGCCGTCACCATACAGCTGTCGAACAGAGTGCAACCGTAACGAGCAAGAGCTACGTCTAGCAGCGAGAAATCCGAGGCATAGGCCAGCGCGCACAGATGCAGCGCTTGATCGTGGGGCAACTTTGTGGCGATTTTGATCCACACATGAAAGCGGCCGTCTTCGATCTTCTGACCAGTATAACGGCCGGTCTCGACCGGGCTCAACTCGATCGCATAGTAGTGGCGAATGAATTCCGGTTTTTCGGGAAATATCGTCCGGTTCAATCCCTCCTCGGTGGCGAGTCTTCGCGGCGGCTGCACATCTGGCATTTTATCTTGGTGATCGAAAGCGCCCTCCTCTTCGGCATGCAACGATACCATGATGGAGGAGATCGCGTTGCCATGCTGGATCGCGGTGACACGCCGAGTTGAATAGCTCTTGCCGTCACGCAGCCGTTCGACTCGATAAATGATTGACACCTCTGGATCCCCGGCGAGCGTGAAATTGCAATGCAGCGAATGCGGCAGTCGACCCTCTACCGTGCGACATGCCGCGACCATTGCCTGCCCGATCACCTGCCCGCCGAATACCCGCTGCGAGCCGGTCTTCGGAGTTTTGCCGCGAAACAAATTCATCTCAATCGGCTCGACGTCGAGAATGGCGAGCAGGTCGATCTGGCTTTGGGACATTGGATCCTTTCGATTTATTTTGCGTCACTCCGAGTATGACAAAATAGCGAGTTCGAGAATGCGGAGATTCCAGCGTTGCCTCTTTGGAGTTGTCCCGAGTGTCGGTGCGCGCCCTTAGATTTCAGTTATATGTTACGCGTCTGAGGACCGAACAAGCTATCAAATGGAGTAGCCGCCCTTAACCGGGTTCCATCTATGACAATAAAATCGAGAAGCTTCGTTCGAACTCCTGGGTCGGGACCGGTCGTGACGATTCTTCCGCTGTAGCCATTCGACATGCCGCAAAGACCGATATGCCAGTCTTGGCATGAGCCGTTCGGTGGAGGCACAACGATCGCCAATGCCATGCTTGATACCAAGGCAGGAAGGTGACTCCTATCGTCGTGTCGAGGTAATCAAGGGCGGAGCGGCGGCGGCGGGTGGACGGGAGAAGGCCCGGACCGTGGTGGAGAGCTTGAGGAGGGGCGAACATCTCCGAGGTGGCGCGGCGCAATGGCGTTAACCCGGAGGCTGCTCAAGGTGTGGCAATACAAGGTTGCGGCAGCGGTGGCCGGCAAGGCGCCCAGCTTCGCGCCCGATCCAAATTGGTGCCGAAAGCGGTGGTGGTATAGCCGGCAAGTCCGAGCGCATTTCGCCGGCATAGACGAGGCCGCTGCACCGGCCACCAAGCTCCTCGGGTCATCCGAGGTCGAGTGAGTGGGGCGCGTGTCCAGCTCGAGCCGGGAGCTGGCGAAGCTTTCGATGGTGCTGTCGACGCTTCGGGGCATCCGGCGATTGCACTACGGCCCTGGTGAGCGAGACGCGCAACACTTCGGCGCTAATCAAAGGCCATTGACCTCATCCAACACCAGGACCTGGCCGCCATCGAGGCGCTGCTCGGCCTAGGAGCATATCGAGCACACAAGCGCCCTTCCGCACCGCCACAACCTGCTGGTTGCAAAGCTGAACCAAGCCGACGCTTGTGTCGATGCTTCAGCAGCAGCAACAGTTTGCGCCTCGGTCAACTACCATTGTTAGCGATTGATCTACATGGGAAACATGCCAAGTATTAGCTTATTAGCGGTCAGTTGCGAAGAGGTTGAAATGCGATATCAATCACAATCTGTTCTTTCCAACGGCTATGATCAATGCGTTGATTGGTCGCCTGCAAAAACTTCCGCGTGCTTTCAAGCCTGCTGCAGCCGCGACCCTTCATTCCCGCGAAAGCGCTGGCGCGATCGCCTAGCACGCTGCGCTCAAAGGGTCTATGTGCGGTGGCCACGCGCAGCGGAATGAGGCAGCTAGCCTCTTTGCGGTCAGTGGCCGGCAGATTTGGAGGACTCGCTTCCCTTGAGCAACTTCGTCGGCAAATGACTAGGAGACTACGGAGGCAGGCATGACCCTAGCGAGCGAATTGTATCGTGGCGCAGCCCCCTACTACGTGCGCTACATGATACCTTATTCAGAAGACATTTTCCAATCATTAATACGGGTTTGTAGGCTCGCTAGCAGCAGTCGCGTACTCGATCTTGGTGCCGGCACAGGAATGATCGGAATTCGTCTGGCGCGCTCGGTTGCGCACGTGCTTTCAGTCGATCCAAGCGACGAAATGCTCCGGGAAGCCAGGCGACGCGCGGAGGTCGCAGGAGTGAAGAATATAGAATTTGTAGTGTCGAGATCGGAAGACCTCAACGAATCAATGTTGTCATTTGACATCGCGACAATTGCGAGCTCTTTCCTCCACATGGATCGAGCGACGGTGTTGGCAAAGCTGACCCAAATTCTTAAGCCAGATGGCTGCGTTGCAATCATCAACCGGGAGCGGGATGGTTCCGAACCTGGAGAATGGCGTACTGCGATGTTAAGTGACATCAAAGAGTTCTGGGGAGAAAGCTATCCGGCAGGTCCCATCGTCGTTCGACCGGCACAATCGGCCTCCGATCGGGAAGTTCTTCGCGCTTCCGATTTCAGTGAGATCACAGAGTTTCGTCACTATTACGAGCATCACTGGAGCATTGATAACCTTCTCGGTTACCTCCACTCAATATACGTGGGTGCGCCAGGCGTTCTCGGGGCTCGTCGCGACGAGTTCACGGGACGTATTCGTCGGCTGTTACTGTCATATTCGCCATCTGGTTTCTTCTCGGAGCGAGGCCACATCACTACGTTGCTCGGATATAGACCTCAGATTTCATCGCGATAGACCAGACGCTGCTCGACGGCTTATCACCGCCGCTCAGGCCTTCAAGGCACTCGCACGCGGACCGAGTTAGCTCATGTCATGCTGACACGCCCGCCACCATATTGAACGACAAACCTGCGCTTATCCTTGATGCCGGCGAGGGCGGCATGATCGGATTCGCGGTGGCTCACGCGACCAACAGAATGCAAGCTGAACGTCCTCTCGCTCGGCGAGCTTGCTATAACTGGTGCAACCATCGACCTATGGGATCGCATTGAAGCCCACCAGAAGGGCGATCGGTCGGCCTTGCGATCCGGACCATAGACATAGGCGACGACGGCCGGATCGGTGCCGCCCCACGGCTCGTCGTCCGTCGCATAGGCGGCCCAGAGCTGACCGTTCTTCGTGCGCCGGCGGCCGGATCGAGCATAGGCATCGTTGTCTCGTCGGCGAACAGCTTGGCCGTTGCCTAAGCTTGACGCCGTCCTCGATCTCAGGCCCGCGGAAGATCCCATTCTCGACTCGCTTGGCGAACAGGCAGAGACCCGTTCCGTCCTAGAACACCAGCTTGATCCGATCTGCTTAGATAGCTCCCGAGAATGGATCAGCCCGCATGCTCTCGTGTTGGGGTGGACGGCCCCCTTCCGCCACTCTGCGTGGCAAGATGAGGTCGTCGCTGACCTCAAACGAAGGAGCCGCCCGTGGAAACGATTGTTCGCATCGGCTTGGATACGCAAAGAGTGTATTTCAGTTGCATGGCATTGACGGGACGAAGCAGCCGATTTTGCGGCGCAAGTTGAGGCGCGGCCAAGTTCTGGAGTTCTTCAGGCGTTTTCCACCTGCGCTTGTCGCGGTGGAGGCTTGCGGAGCATCGCACTATCGAGCACGGGAGCTGCGATCGCTGGGGTATGAGGTGGCGATGATCCCGCCGCAACATGTCAAGCCGTATGTGCAGCGCGGGAAATCCGACGCGCGGACGCTGAGGCGATTTGTGAGGCGGCGAGTCGGCCGAAACCGCGCAAGAACTTTGTGCCAATCAAAGTGCTGAGCAGCAGGGCGACAGATGTTGACGCGCGTGCGCACTCAGTTCATCGGCAGGCGTACCCAGCACGCCAATTCGATCCGAGGCTACGCCGCAGAATTCGGCTTTAGCGCGCCCAAGGGACTTTCACGACTTCAGCAATTGCTGATCGATGTTCGGGCCGACGCGACCGTTCCCGACTTAGCGCCCGACCTGGTGGAAGCGTCGGTGGCAGAACTGGCGCGCGTCGATGACCAGATTGCCGAGCTCGACAAGAAGCTCATGCATCTCCACCGGAGTAACGACATGAGCCAACGACTGGCGGCCATTCCGGGAATTGGTCCGATCGGCGCGACGCTGCTGTCAATCAAGATCGTGGATGTAGGCGGGTTCAATGGCAAGAAACTTTGCTGCCTGGCTTGGCCTGACACCAAAGAAGCACTCGACGGCTGGAAAGAAGCGGCTCGGTGATCACACGCGCCGGTGAGGGCATGTTGCGAACCGTTTTGGTGGCTGGCGCGACGGCTGTGACCGCAGATATGCGACGACGCGAGAGTCGGTCCTGGCCTTGGCTGAAAGGCATGATCGCGCATAAGCCACCGAATCTGGTGGCCATGGCGTTGGCAAACAAGCTGGCGCGGATTGCCTGGAAACTGATGGTCAGCGGCGAACGGTACCAATCTGCTAGCAGCGTCATACCGATGCCGACGCCGACATAGACCTAAACGAAACGCAGAGCTTTGGCGCCAAGCCGGCAGGTTTGGCGCTGAGGACGGAACTTGCAGGATGGGAAGAGGTGGTACGTTCAGCGTGAGCCGGTCATGTGAGATGCTCCGCCCGGTTTACCGGCAGAAAATGCCGCTCTCGTGTTTGGATATCTGGCCGAGACTGTTAGTCGACGGCGACCGGGTTCACTCCTCGCGGCCCGCGATGAGAAACGTCCCCCTAGTTGATCCCGGCGATTTCCACAGCCAGCTGAATCAGAGACTTGAGAGCCTCCGGCGGGCACGCCGGAGGCTCTTTCTTGGAGGTCAAACTTGAGTGTGGAATTCCTTCTCATAGGCCATTTGACAGAAACTCAGAAACTCCGCTGAGCTAGAAACTGGAATGTCAAGCCGCGCTGATCTTTCAGCTCATACAGACCAGCCGGCTTTCCGATGCCTGATTGCTGCGGCAACACAACCGTGCTTCCGCTCGCGTACTTTTGGTCCAACATGCTGTAATCGATTTCCCCCGTGAACGTCAGGTTTTTGACCGGGGTCCACGAAGTTCTTGTACCGATAACCGCATAATTGAAGTCGGGGTTACAGCCGGCAATCCCAGTCGACAACGAAAGACTAGCGGCGAACGCATTGCATATGTAGCTCTTGGCCGTGCCGCTATATCGCACAGCGCCAAGCCCACCGAAGATACTGCTTGACCACTGAGGGTCCCAATTGTGGTTAAAGGCCCCGTTGAAACCGTAGGTAGTCGTCAACTCCTGTCCAGTGCCTGGAGCGAACACGGTATCAGAGACACCAAGAATTCCGACGCTCTGGTAAGCACCCGGCAAAGTCGTACCACCGTACCTCGCGGCGGGAGTACCTGTATAATCGTGGAAGTTATAGCGGCTTGCGCCATAGGTATATACGCCCGACATGTTGATCGAGTCGCCAGGCCCGGTGGGGATGTTCTTGATGGAAAGCCCGACCTGACCAGCCCAGCCCCATTTGTCATCCGGATGCCCGGTAAGTTCGGTCGCGCCATAGTAGGCAGCATGGTTGTCATGTGCAGCTACCGAGGCTTGGACGAGGCCCCATGCCTGGTCCAGGCGAACCCTCGCAATGAAGTCTGGAGCGACCGTACCTGCGATGTCGTTGCCACCGTACACACCAGCCGCAATACTTCCAGCCGATGCTGCGCTCATGTTCCATATGTAGGATGTATCATGCACCACTTGATCTTGGGCCGAGACGGTAGCCGTGAAGCCTTGACCGAAGTCAGCAGTATAGCTGATCTGGTTTACTTGGTCCCAAGTAGAGCTGCCCGGCAGCTCGCCGTAGTTTCCCCCTGGGTATTCTTGCCAAGGCGTATCGAATGCCGAATTCGCCCTACCGAACGTAAAGCCAGCGAACTGGATAAAGGCATACCAGAGCGTGAACGCTCCGCCAGCGACAGCTCCCGGATTAGCATTGTTCGGCGCTGAAACGCCCCCGATGGACTGGTAAACGGTCGAGCCATTTGCTACTCCGCTATAGCTACCGGTCGTCCAATTAAACGCAGCTTGAAAGAAGGTCCGAACCGCGCCGTACTCGGTTGCAGTTCGCGTATCAATGCTCACAGCCTGGCGAGCACGAGCGGTATAAGCGTTGCTGAAGCGATTGTCTGCACCACCTGCACCGTAGTCCGGGGTGACCCCCATGGCATTGGAGTTGAGCATTACCCAAAGGCGTGCATAACCACCCAATTTGATGCAGGTGTCGGTTCCTGGCACATAGTAAAATCCAGGGCCATACAGCGTGCAAACCTTGACGTACTCTATTGCCTTTGCCTTCGTCGGAAGATCGGCAGCTTGTGCTCCGCCCAGAGCGACTAGACCGGCGACCGAACTGAGCAAAAGGCTCCTCGCTACGTTCATACTAATCCCCTCCTATTATTTCACCCCAAAGTGGTCGCTCTCTAGGCAGACGAGCCACGTTCACCCTCAATCATTCACGATCTGGAAGGCCCCCTCAGACGATAATCAAGTGACCGCGCACTGCGGACTACTCCGCAATTCGCGAAATTCACGCTGCCAGATTACTGTCATATTCGGTGCACGAAGTTAGAACGGAACGGACAAACCCACGCTTGCACTGAAGAGGTGTGGTCAAACTGAGCCACATCGGTACGAATCGCACGATAATCATGCGATGTAAGGCTTCCGCCTGCAGCACCCGACCAAGCTACTCGAGCAAGCGATCGGACGCATCAACAACAGATCTAAGCATATCCATCCGTTGAGAATCACGGCGACAGCGGCGACGGGCCGACACGATTTGCCTGCTCTCACCGATATGTGGCTAGGACTGGACTTGCGCCTTCCGACGACTTCCGACCATAGCGCAATCACCGATCCCCGCCCTTACGCCCTGCCCCTGGATATTCCGGTGTTGTGTCGTACCTTGGAGCGCCTCCCGATCCACGAAGCATGGCACCAAGAGGGTACGGGCTGAACCCTGCTGTTTTGATGGTCAAAGCCGCACGATATTGCCTGTGGCGCAACGCTTCGAGGGGAATAACTCCAAGGCTGCTGACCACCGCGCACCTTAGGCATCTGCCGGAACTTTTGCTAGCTAGTCAGGGAGGAATATGACAGGCTGGCTGCCCTGATTTGAGGCATTGAGCGACATCGTGAATTCTCGCAGATCGTCTCTACCAACGTTCGGCCTTACCTAGCGCTTGGCTCTGCGACACGACCTCGTTGACGGCCCAAGCTCATAGCCTTCGCCGATAATGATCCGGCCGAGATCATGCCCTTGTGCGCTTCAGCGAAGCGCGGCGCTGGCAACGCAAAGATCGATGATTAGATAGCCAGACGCAATCTCGAATCCCCGCCCCCGAAGCTGTTGGCGGCGCCAATTATCCGTCTCGTCACAGCCGAAGCGCGTAGTGAGGCCACTAAAAAACCTCTCTCAGAACCCCCCGCCGGGTTCCTTTCACGGCATGACCTTCAAATCGTTCTGGCGCGAAATGTGTTGTCGCCAGCACCGATAACGATTGCCAACTGTTGCTCAATCGACGGCAGATTCATCGAACAACTTAGTGAGCTCGATATCGGCCTCATAGTTTGGTGCCCACCTGCGGACTGTGTCAGCCTTTTGGGGGCGTCACCCGCTTCGCGTGCCTCCAACGTCTCACCGTTGTAGCATCCGGCATCAGCCACCGCCGTTCAGTGTTGCGATCCCCGAGAGCCGTCTTGGCTGTCGCGGCCATCGCATATAATAGTTGGCCACTATCGTTGCCGTCATACAGAACTTAGCGATAGTTCGATAGTCCGAGTTTTTTGCAGCAGGTGACTACGATCAGATACGTTCATAGTACCCTGAAGAAAGCCGTTCGACCGGCGATCGCTAACCTGCGAGCGTCTTGGTCCAGAGCAGGCCGTCGCACCATATGTTTTCAACGCGTCCCCACCGATAGGCCGCTGCGGCATTCGGAAAAAACCCATGTCCATGGAGATTGGCACTCGTATTGCAGAGCAGCGGAATGCCCGTGAGCTTTTCATATTCGACAAGCAGCTCTGCGATTTTGTGCTGAGAGGTCCTAGGGATAGTCTGCAATCGCGCAGATCCGTCAAGGTGTACGACAGCGGGGATCTTGTCCCGCCATTCCACCCGTGTCTGGTGATCGAACAGCATGTATCGATCTGGCGTTCCAGGGCTAAAGATTTCGGGCGCGCGATCCTCCAAGCATATCGGCGCCACTGGCCGGAAATATTCGCGACGTTTGATGTCGTTGAGATGATCTTTCATTTCCAGCGAAGTCGCGGCCGCAAGGATGCTTCTGCCTCCCAGCGCTCGCGGTCCAAGCTCGGCACGGCCGGCGAGGAATACCACGGGCTTGTTGCTCGCGAGGACGATTGCAAGTTCACGCATACTGCACGGCGCCGCCTCCAATTCGGGCGGCACTTCGCTGCGTTGCAGGGCCGGACCACTGTACACCGACCATTCCAGTGGTACGAAGCCTTGATCCGCCGCCATTGCGGAACAAGCGGCACCGATTGCCGAGCCGCTGTCATTCGGAAAAGGCGGCACCCAGACGGCATCGAACAAGCCGCTGGCACGTAGCGCACTGTTCCACTTGATATTGAGACCGCTGCCCCCGGCGATACACAAATTTCGCATCGTCGAAAAAGACGAATGTCGCTGCATAGCACTTGCCATTCCGCAGATGAGGAGACGTTCGAGGAACACGTGAAACGAGGCGAGCACATCTTGGGGAGGCTTAGCCTTCAATCGTAGCGCACAGGCATCGAAGAAGTCATGCACCGCCGCAACAAGGGACCCCCAGTTGCTGATGTCCGCGCGGTAGCGACGGGCAAGCTCCGTGTTGGCCGCAAAGCGCTCCTCATAGGACTCCCGAAACACCGCCACGATTTCTTCGTCAATAGACCCGAGCGCAATGTAGGCCATCAGCTTGCCGGCAAGTCCTAGATCTTGCTTGCGGTCCTCCCGTTCATATGGTCCGAAGTGAATGCCCGCGGCACCATAGACATATACAACGATCGGGAACAGGCATTCAATGAACCGAGCGCCCCGGCGTCCTACATGATAGAGACGTGGAAACATGCCCCCGTCCCAGACCAGGCAGAAGGCAGGTTGCCCCGTTTTGGCAAAGGGACTGGTGCAGTATGCGGAGGCCAAGTGGCCCACCACATGAGGATAGCTTCTGTATCGGAAATCTTTGCCGTCGAGAATCAGGCCAACGTCTTCGCGCGAAGTCAGGAGGCGCTCGGGATGGCGCTCAACATACGGAGCCCCTTTTAGAGTGATAGCTGCTGCTCCACTTAGGACCTGAAACTGTGACTCTACCTCGCCAGCCCAGCCGTCGATGACGAACTGATCAACATCTCGGGGATCCAGACCGTGCTCTGCCAAAGCGACAACAATTGCATCGAGATTGTCGATGGTTTGATACCGCGGATTATTGCCCTGTTTCTCCTGCTCGATGCAAAAGACAAGCCGTCCGTCCTCAACAAGAGCGACGGCTCCGTCATGCGTCAGTTTGATACCGCAAATCCGCATAGTTCCTCCAGGTCATTTTCGGTGGTTTGATAGCTCGAAATCGACTCGAATTCCTAACCGGGGCGAGCAACCAGTCTTGTCAGCGCCACGCTCGTGGACTCTGCGCCGTCGACCTTTCGCGAAGCAGGATTTGGGCCAGCGCGCTACCAGAGGAAGCGCTTGCGGTTCGTAGACCAATGTCGAGTTTGCAATCGGCTTGACGGATTCCAGACATCCGGCGCGTTTGGTTTCGGACAGGGGCACGCGTTGCGCCTCCGAGCCAGCGGTGCCGCAAGCATCCGAGGAGCGCCTTCAAGTGCGGCGGTCGCTGAGCGGGCCCCTGGTCAACGATCTTCAGGTCTATATGCGGGAGCAACTCGCCAAGCTCTCCCGTGGACATGACTTGGCCAAGGCGTTCAATTACATCCTGGAGATGCCGAGTTTTGCGCTATTCCTTAAGGACGGAGGGGTGCGTCTCTCCAACAAACTGCCGAGCGAGGGTCAGGGGGCACAGCTCTTGGACGAAAGCGCTATGGGACAAAAGTTACACGGTTGCGCCACCACGACGGAGCAGTCCGTCGAGCAACATAAAATATGTCAAGAGAGCCTGAGAGCACTCGTCAAGCGCTACGGGATTAACCAGAAGACTGTCGCGAAGTAGAAGCAGCGCGAGACGGTCGCCGATCGTTCGACAGGCCCCAAGGAAGCCAAGTCGACAGTCCGTTTCCGTCGAGAAGGAGGCGATCATCGTCGCTTCGCTTTCCGGCGGCATACGTTGCTGCCGTTTGACGATTGCCTCTATGCCCTGCAGCCGACCATCGCGCATCTGACGCGCTCATCGCTGCCTCCAGCGCCACGGCATCAGTTGATTGCCGGAGGTTGAAGGCGGCAAGCCTTCGAAGAGAAACAGTTCAAGGCTTATTCAATCGGCTATTTCCACATCGACATCGGCGAGCTTCAGACCGCCGAAGGCAAGCGCGACCTCTACGCCGCAATCGATCGCACCAGCAAGTTCGCCTTCGTGCAACTGGCCGCATCCCTCCGGCGGACGCCTTGTGTATTTTGAGAGGCGGCCGAGGATTTGCCTTAGTCGAGCTTTAAGGTCACGTGGCGAATGCAGGTTAATGTGTTGGGCGCCGAACGCCGGCGGCGATGGAGTTACGACGAGAAGGTCCGCCTTGTCGAAGAGACCTCGCAGGCCGATGAGACAGTCTGCGGCGTCGCGCGCCGGCACGGGATGGCTCACAGCCTGCTTTTCACTTGGCGTCGACAAGCGCGCCAAGGTCGGCCGGGCGGAAACTCCGTGCCAGCTCTCGTTCCCGTCGAGATCACGCCGGTGTCGGCTCCGATCTCGAGCGACGCAATAAACCGGCGTCTTCCCCGCCTGCGCGGTGTGCAAGGGTTGGGATCATCGAGATCGATCTTGGCGGCGGCTGTCGCATTCGCGTTGACCGTGACGTGGGCGTTGAGGCGCCGCAGCGATTTCCTGAGCTGCTGCGGTGACGATGATCCCGATTCCGGGCAGCGTCAGGGTTTGGATCGCCACTGGCCACACCGACGTGCGTCGCGGCATGCGAAGCCTGGCTCTTACAGTTCAAGCGATTCTAAAGCGCGATCCGTACGCTGGCGATCTCTACATCTTCCGGGGCCGCCGCGGCGATCTGGTCAAAATCCTCTGGCATGACGGATTAGGCATGTCGCTCTACGCCAAGCGTCTGGATCGCGGCAAGTTCATCTGGCCGTCGGCGTCGGCTGGCGCGGTGTCGATCTCTGCGGCGCAGATGGCTTATATGCTCGAGGGCATCGATTGGCGGAATCCGCAACTGAGTTGGCGGCAGCGGAGCGCGGGTTGAGCGAAGAAACTGCGGCTGCGGGCATTTTGGGAGTCATATCGCGCCCAATCTGTGATTCACTGCATCGCATGGATGCCGACCGCGACGCTGTTCCGGATGACGTTACTGCCCTGAAGCTGGCGCTGGCGGTCGAGCGCGCGAGGAGGTGGAGATCGCCGTCGAACTCGCGTCGCCCGCGCGAAAGCGTCAGAAGACGAGACGCTGATTGCACAGCAGAAGCCGCAGATCGCCAAGCTAAAGCATCAGATCTATGGGCAACGATCGGAGAGGGCGGCGCGGCTGTTCGAGCAGTTGGCGCTGACGTTCGAAGAGCTGGAAGCCGACGCCACCGAGGCGAGAGTCTCACGCCCGGTTCTGCGAAAGGCTGGAGGTGAAATCCCTCTGGCCTACTCACCCGACTGTGTCCGGCGCTGGCCAAGGGAAAGACCGATACGGGACGGTGCTGGATCTACGTCCGGGCCGCGCTAATTTTCATCGGCGACCTCTACCGGAACTGCAAAGCCTACTTTTACGCGATCCATTATGACTAAAGTCTCGAAACCCTTAATTCCCGGGTTCTTATGGAAGAACCGTCGGGTGAACTGCTCATAGTCTTCCATGCTTCGCGCGGTAATGTATAGAACGAAGTCAGCGGGGCCAGTGACAAAAAAAGCATTGGCGACTTCTGCTGACGATTTAATGGTCTTTTTGAACTGATCGATTGTATAGGCGCACTCCCGCTCCAGAGTCACCAGCACAAGCATTTGAACAGGTCTCCCGGCTACCTTCGGCGAAAGGATCGATACATCGGCCTCGATAACACCTTCTGAGCGCAGCCTCTTCAGTCGCCGTTGACATGCTGTAGCGGAAAGTCCCGTCTGCTCACCAATTACCTCGGAGGTCAGGCGGTTGTTCTTTTGTACAATCTCGAGGATGCGGGCGTCAGTTCGATCGTATTGCATAACCGGCTTCCAGTTCGTGAAATTCGTCCGAAAACGCCGCGAGCGGCATGCCTGCTATTCGGCGAAGATCGCGATGAACCGCTCGCGCAACCGTTCGATATGATTGCGCATCACTTGTTCGGCGGCTTCTGCATCGCCCTTCCGGATGGCGGGAAGGATACGAGAATGTTCCTTGTTGGCATCGGCCGTCGCGCGAGTGTGGAAGTAGAGTCGGAATAGGTGGACGTGGTCGCGGATGAGCGCGTTCCCGCTGTGGAGCGCGATCATGTCGTGAAAGACGCCGTCACTGTGAGCGAACTCGCCATAGGCAGAGCGCGCATCACCCTGGCGCTCGGAACGCATTTCTTTATCGATCGCTTCAAGAAGCCGCAATGGCGTCCTTGTCGACACGCTGCGCGGCCCTTCCAGCGGCAAGAGGTTCCAGCGCAGGCGTAGTTCGTAGAGGTGCGCCGAACGCCGGCGGTCCAGCTGTGGGGCCGCGCTGTAGCCAATTAGATGGGTATTCACCACCAGCCCTTGTGCTTCGAGAAGCGAGAGCGCCTCGCGGATCGGAGTCTGCGAGTTCGCGCGCGAGATTGTCGACGGAAATCCTGCCTCCCGGCGCAAATCGTTAGCGACATAAGCTCCCTGTAAATGGTGTTGTAGACCTCCCCCCAAGCCGGCTGGACGCCGTACCGTCTCGCTTTGAGCTACGTTTGTCCCATGTTTTTGCCATCAGTAGTGTTCCCTTGACGCCGCGTCATGCTATCAGCTAAGAAAAGCAGTATCATATATCATATCGGATTTTAATGCTAACTGAGTTTCGTCAAACTGCGCACGACATTGGTATCACAGAAGCGGGGCTTGTGGTTGCTTGGTGAGCCGAGCATCGTCGCCGTAGATGCGGAGCATCACAGAATGGTCGCGCGTTGTGGCCGCTGCGTCGTGGCATCCTCTCGCTAGCGAAGATGCTTGCGCGCAAAAAAAGCAAAAAGCTGCTAGCCCACCGATTTCGATAGGTAGCGGACATGACATACAGAGTTGCTCGCCGACATCGCCGGCGGGAGAGAGAGATATCGAGCGTCAGGTCGAGGAACGCTCAATCGAATAGAGCTCAAAGAGGTCGGACGGGATATAATCGAGCCGCGTCTCCTCACTCCACGGATGATCTTCGGATAGGCCCGCTTAACCGCTCACCAGATCAGACATGTCGAGCAGACCGTACACACTATGAGGGACGGTTGATTTTCCGCGCTAGAAACCACGCACTTAAGTCGTCTCATGATGACCCGATCGCACCCTGGCTACGAAGGCGAGCAATCATCGCGGCGTCGTATCCGAGTTCGGAAAGTACTTGCTCCGTATGCTCTCCTAACATGGGTCCGGGTGCCGCAGATGCCGTGACGCACTCACCGTCGATATTGATCGGGCTACCGACCACCATAACCTTTCCGCACTTCTTATGCTCGATCTCAAGGATTAGGCGACGCGCGACCGTGTGCGGATGTTCGAGCGCGGCTCCAACATTCAAGACTGGCGCATTCGGGATTCCGACGGCAGAAAAGATCTCGCACCATTGTGCAACCGCCTTGTCCTTCAAGCGCTCGATAAGTTTCAACTCGATTTCCTGCCGTCGTTCGACGCGACCAGCAGCCTTGGTCAACTGCGGATCGGCAGCAAGATCTGGCCGCTCAATAGCGCGGCACAGGGGCGGCCAAAACTGATCACCATAGGCCGCGATAGCAATGTAGCCGTCGGCGGCAGGAAAAACTCCATAAGGGACCACCTTCGGATCGCCGGACCCGACGGGCGGCAGGAGATCCCTGTCGGCCAAATAGCGACCTGCGAAGTACGTAAGCGTCGAGAGAAGAGAATCGAACATGCTCATATCAATGACGCACCCGCAGCCGGTTCTCGCGCGTCCGACCAAGGCTGATGCGATCGCGGCAGCCGCGTAAACCCCGGCAAGGATATCCCCGATCGGTACACCAGCTCGGAGAGGCGGCCGTCCCGGTTCCCCGGTAAGGCTCATAAGACCAGTTATAGCCTGCGCAACGAGGTCGAACGCCGCTTGATCCCGCAAGGGTCCGCTCTGCCCAAACCCTGAGATAGAACAAATGATAAGCCTAGGATTGAGTTCGCGAAGCCGTTCATAGCCAAATCCGAGCGCTTCGAGCGTACCCGGGCGAAAATTCTCCACCAGAACGTCGGCTCGCATGATCAGTTGTTCGAGAACAGGCTTGGCTGCCTCGCACTTCAGATCAAGAGCCACGCCGCGCTTGTTTCGGTGCAGACCGGCAAAATGGTAGCTTTCCCCGTTACGAAAGGGATCGACCTTACGGCCCATGTCGCCGACACCGACTCTCTCAACCTTTGTAACTTCAGCGCCCAAGTCCCCCAGGATAGTAGTGCAGAATGGGCCCGCTAGTACGTGCGTGAGATCGACAACCCGGAGACCATGGAGCGGTTGACGGCTGTTATCTTGGTTTGTGGAGCCCTTAGGCTTGTTCATTTCCGCCTCAACACGATCCGTCATAAGTAACCTGTCTATCACTGTACATCGAGTTTTGCTTGCAACCAGTTTAAGGTCTCGCCAGTATTTTTTTGTGCAAGAAATTCCATTTTTGCACCTACTCACAGAGATTCGGCGTCATTTCTGATCGAAATCCTGCTCAGCGCTTCTTTCGCGAACAATCCATCGTGACCTCTTGGGGCAACTGCAATCCGCGGTTTCTAGCCAGCGCGTCGGTGCTTTCATCAATGCTGACCAGATGAGCCGGAAGAGTTAGAGGCGATAGTCAATCTGTATGGACAAGGCTAAGCCCGTCCAGGTCGGAAAGTCGGACTGGCCAGCAAGCCGCGCCGCGTTTGCCCGAACGTGTACACGTGCGTAGCTCGATGATCTAGCGATCTGGCCATAGCGCGGCAGCATCTCGTCCAAGATTGCAACCGGCTGATCCCCATCCGGGAATCCGGCCTGCGCCGGCCCGACCTGCTTCTTTTGCAAAGGCAGTAGTGGCCTTGCTTCATCGGGCCGGAAGACTGCCTTGCGTAGCTGAGGGCGACCTCCGCCCACCGCGCGGTTCAGGTCGCCCTCGTTGATGACACCGGGATCAGCAAAATGGCTGCCGTTAGTCTCCGCGACTTCGATGTCGTATGGTCCTTCCACCCGCTCAGGGCTCACCGTTGATCGAAACCTGCTGGATCGCGAAATCCGTCAGGTTCCACTTCTTCAGTACCGCCTGATACGTGCCGTCAGCCATGACCGCGGTAAGCGCCTTCTTGAGCGCCTGTCCAAGCTGCGGATCGTCGGCCGAAAAACCGATTCCCACGGGATGAAGGTAGAAGGCCTTTCCAAGCGGAAAGTAGCGGTTCTCTTCGACTGTGTTCCGATATGCAACAGTGACGGCACCTTGCACTGCCGCGTCTGCACGGCCCTGATTCAACTGCAGTCGGGAATCTGCCGTGCCGGCCGTACCCAGCACAACGGCTGCAGGTTTGCCAGCCTTCGTGCAGTGCTCGTCGTTCCATTTTGCAAATGCGGTGCCCCAGTCAGCGTCGCTACGCGTGATGGCCACGCGTGCGCCGCACAGCGCATCCATTTCGGGGAAGCGGGCCGCATTAGCTCGCAACGTGACAACTTGAGCACCATCGTTCAGGTAATCGACGAAGCTAACACCACTACGCCGTGCAGGAACGTCGCCCATTGAGGCCATGATGACATCAGCGCGCTTCGTCTTGAGCGAGGGGATCAGCTGCTCCCAGCTTCCTTCGAGCCAATTAACCTTCGCGCCCATCTTCGCAGCGATAGCTTCAAAGAGTTCAATGTCTAATCCCGTCAGCTTATTCGTTTCTGGCGCCTTGAATTCGATCGGCGGATATGCCGGATCCGTGATGGCATTGATAACGGCCCTTGTGCCCTGCGCATAAACAATGCCTGCGGCGAGACAGAGTGCGACGGCGAGCGCACTGATAGCACCCATTTTTTTTGCTGAACGCATTGCGGTTACCCTCATGGTGATGGTTCAAAGATCGATCGAGTAAGCTGGCCAGCTAAGCATTTCAGACATCAAGTGGTGCGCAGCCTTCAGCGCGCAATCCCAATGAAATATATTGCGGCGCTGAGGACTAAAAACCGCGGAAATCGATCTAGCCTGCAGAAATTCGACAAATTGACATATGGGTCGCATCAAATCCAGCGCTAAGCGCCGGGACGGAGATGCCGATGGACACGGCGTGGGACGGTCGCTTGTGGACAACGAACGGCTGTTGTCAACGCGCGAGACTTGAAGATGACGAAGAATTTCTTCCTCCTCTTCATCAGATCGCAATAAGCGGCAACGCTTCACGCTTCTCGGCTATCAAGCGGACACGCTCGTGTAGCTGGGAAGGGTTCGGCATGTGAGCCTCGAGCCTGGCGCCTGATCAGCAGTCTTCCAGAAGCGTGCCATGGCTGACCAAGCTGATGTTATCATAGGTCGGGTAGTGCCGGCCGGTGCTCCAGAGCATGTCCATGCAAGAGCGCCGCGCCATCAAGCCACGCGCGCTGGCACGAGTAAGACAACCGCGCGACAAAGTACACTTCCCTGTTCACCTCGTACCGATATCCCGCATTGTAGGTGGTCGACACGAGATCCGGGTGAACACGCCTCGTCGAGGCAGCGCTTGCAGAATGTTTCCGCCTCATTGCAAATCAACCTGCTCGCCGGGCCGGTGCAACACCCGTGCTGACTTGCCGGGCCGCTTTATCAGGCGCAGCAGGGTGAAGGCCGCGAGCCCAGCCGCGACCGCGCTGGTGAACACGAAGAGGCCGCCTGGGCCGCATCGGTGCATGAGAGCCGCAGCGCTTACCGGGCCGAGCATGGAGCCTAAAGATGCAGCCAGAATAAGAGCACCGCTCGCCTTAACCATCTCCTCAGGTGCGAGGCGGTCATTGGCGGCCGCGACGCCGATGGGATAGATCGCTAAGGTGAAGCCGCCAAAGAGGAAGGCGATTGCGATGAGGCTGCCGCGCGATAGCTGGAGATCGGCAATGAGGGCGAGGCTGGCGAGAGTCGCGAAAACCGCGATGGCGATGCTCACGAGACGGCGGTCGATACGGTCTGAAAGGCTGCCGATCGGCCATTGGAAGACTACGCCGCCGAACACCGCTGCGCTCATAAAATATGAGATATCTTCGACCGATAAGTGCCGCTCGTCCGCAAAGACAGGCGCGAGACTGTAGAAGGCGGATGTCATGAGGCCGGAGGCAACGCAGCAGGCAACTCCGGCTGGCGCTAGGCGGCACAGCGCGCCGATGACCAGACCGGGGGGCCGCCTAGCTGAAGCCGCCTCGCCGCTGTGACAAGCGACAGGCACCAGCGAGAGGCAGTAAAAGAGAGCAACAATGATGAAGAGATCGGATGCTGCCGGATCGCGCAAGCCGAGTAGTAACTGGCCTCCGCTCGCCGCAACGTAATGGATGACGAAGTAGATCGACAGCAACTGCCCGCGTGACGCATCGTTTGCCAGTGCATTGAGCCAACTCTCAACAACGACGTATAGGCCCGCGAAGCCGAAGCCAAGCAGAATGCGCAACATGAACCAGGAGGCGGGCGAGACGTGAAGTGCCGCTCCTAGCGCCGCCGCGGTGATGACGGCGGCGAAGACGGCATAGGCGCGCACACGCCCAAGGGCTTCAACAAACCGATCGCAAAATTGCGTGCCCAAGGCCAATCCCACATAGAAACCGGTCATCACGACCCCGATCGCGTCGAGCGAGAAGCCTTCGATGCGCATGCGCAGCGAAAAGAACGTCGAGAATAAGCCGTTACCGACCGCCAAGAGGGCAACGCCGAACAGCAGCCAGAATACCGCACCGAGGAGCGGCGCGAGAGAAGGTTTCATCCGGCACCTTGACTGTCCCAATTTTTCTTTTGTCCTACTCTCTTCCACTCTGGAGTGGGACGCGGGGCGCAAACGGCTAAACGTTGCGAAACAAATCCGCATAAGACATAGACCGAACAGTTCATTCGAGCGGTTCTGTTTCTTGAGGCGGGCCCACACCCAACTGGGCTCAAGGTTGCGCGTTGATCACGGGCTGCTCAATTGCCAAATACTCCGGAAACTTCCACTTGCGCAGCAGATCCTGATAGGTTCCATTTGCGATAAGCGACACGAGCGCATCCTTGATCGCCTGCCCGAGCTGCGGATCGTCTTTTGAGAAGGCGATACCGAGTGTTGTGCTGAAGAAGGGCTTCCCCAGTACTGCATAGCGGTTCTCCTCGATCGTATTCTGATAGCCCATTTGCACGACCGCGTCTGCGCGGCTTTGATTCAGCTGCAGTCGTGAATCGCGACGTGCTTTGAATCTCCAACATGGCCACGGCACGCTTGCCGGCCTTGACGCAATTATCCTCGCTCCATTGCGCAAGCGCGGGACCTGCTAGACTATTACGCATGTTGGCCACGCTTTTGCCGCACAGCGCATCCGTATCAGGGAATTGAGAGCCGCTATCACGCAGTGTCACAAATGAGAAGCCGTTGTTCAGGTAATCGACAAAGCTAACCCTCTCACGTAGCTGAGGGGTGTCCGACATTCCGGCCACGATAACGTCAGCTCGTTTCGTCTTGATCGAATTCGTCAACTGTTGCCAGTCTGTTTCAACCCAGTTGACTTTAGCGCCCATCTTTTTGGCGATGGCCTCAAACAGATCAATATCGAACCCTATCACCTTGCCGCTTGTTGGGTCTTTGTATTCGAGCGGCGAAAACGCCGGGATAGTCGCGGCATTGATAGTCGTCTTTGTGGCTTGCGCGTAGATGGGAGTTACCATAAGGGTGAGTGCTGCGGCGAAAGCGCCGATTGCGAGTCCTGATTTTGAAAGCATGCTACCTCTCGAAAATGCCCGTTCAGAGAACGAGTTGGTGGCGGCTCAACTTTGCACTGTCTTTGCGTTGGTGGCTCTCCGCGTCTCCGCGGATAAAGTTAGGAGTAGTCTCACGCTTAAAGGCCAGAAAGTTCGACGCGGAAGCGCAGAAAATCTGCAAAGAAGCGCACTTCGCTACGACATTATAACTTCTACTACCCTCCCCTTTTCCAATTTCGCGGGAGGGCAATCATCGCGAGCGCGAATCGCCCTGCGGACCGAGCGCGGCTCGCTCGAGCTTCGAAATGCCATTAGACGCAAATTCGCGGCTCGTCAGGAAAGTGGCACGCGCAGCTGCGAGAGCTTTAAACTCTTCGGTGCCACGCAGGCGACAAGTTCATCGGGCCCGGACCGCGTAACCCCCGATTTCATCTATCATTCCTTGATTACCTCTGTTCGCGCCCCTGCGGTCGTGATTTTTCTGGTTCGATCACACGCGAGTGACGCAACGCTCAAGAGCGCGAAAATCGAATCCGATAATTGCCCCAGTCTGTGTTCGCAGTGCGAATACTTGGGCGTCAGGATTCATATTCCCATTTAGAGAACACGTAGCGCAGGCACGGAAATGTTCGGCACCCAGCGGCCGTCCAAGGGCTGGGCGATCTTGCCGATACATGGTCGCGATGAATGTGTTAGCACAGAACGAAGTCAATAATCTTCCACCGAAGCGCCGGCTGCGCAGAAGTACACCTTGCTCGCCTGACAATAGTCGATAGCCTTCGCGTGCTCCTAGTCATTTCCCACTGCATGCCGCATCAATGAAGATATGTGGTGCCGCGTCCTAACGGACTAAGCTTAGAATGAACAAGCCGATGGCCGGATGAAGCGCCTGCGGAACCAACTACTTCTCTTCGACAGCTCGGGCGTCAGCACGAGAAAGAACGCCAGCGAATCTACCGGCATGACTTTCTCTCCTCGATGGCCAGAATCGGTGCCTCCGAAGAGCATCTTTGTTGGTACATGTGCGTCCCATCAAGCACGGATGATCGGCCGGTTCCTCGGCGGCAGATTGGGTGGGTGCTGTTGCAGAAGCGAGGCGGCTGCCCGCGTACGGCCGCACTTCTCGGGAGCCAATCGAACCTGTTCGAAGGACCCGCGCATCAGCCCCAAGGGCGCGCGCCTGACAGCGATCGCGCGTTGCGAAACAACCGCAAGGCGTATGACGCGTTATTCACTCGCAATCTAAAGCTCACTTCGCTCTAGATATTGAATATCCGGTCAAGGCCTTACGGGTTCTTCATGGGCGACTATCGCGCTTCTATGCAAGCTGCTGCCAGTTCCCTCTAATCGCTGGGTCCGGAATCAACCGTAAGCGAGTAGCTCGCAAAGCCACCGCGCTTCAACGGCGGCGAAGCTGCCGATCTCATGCAGGAAACCGGTCCGAATTGACGAATTATGATGAATATCGGCGCAGCGCGTCCTCTACAAAGCGTGCGGCTGACAGCGCCGTCGCGTCCTCGCCATAGCGGGCCACGACCTGGACACCCACTGGTAAGCCGCCACTGGTAGTGATGGCCGGAACGTTGACACATGGCGTCCCCATCAGGGTCCATAGGCTGTTGAACCGCGCGTCACCGGTTGAGGCGAGCACCTCCGGCGCTGCACCTAGCGCCGAGAAGGTTAGTAGCACATCGAAATCGCAAAAGGCGTTGGCCAGCATTCTGCGGGCGCGTAGCTCGATCGCCACCGCTTCGTCGTAAGCCGACCGTGGAATGTCGACCGTTTCATCCAAGCTGGGCCCGCAGCATTGCCGCGATCTCGTCGTGATGGGTTCGATACTCCCAGGCCAGCGCCTGATGCCCCTCGAATTACATAATCACCGAGCGGCTTCGCCAAGCATCCCTGACAACTCCCGCTAGCTTCGGCATCTGCACGTACGCGGTGGCGCGTTCGACCAGCCACAACCGCGGTCTGCAGCGCCTCTTCGCTTTTGGCGTCCGGCTTGGCAGCAGACTCCTGCCTCACCACACCAATACGGGGCGGCCTGCTAATCGCTGGACCAACATCATTTCATTTGGACCGAAGATCGCTGGCCTTCAATTTCGGAGCGAAGTAGCCGAGTGACACCAACCTCACGGGCGCCGGCAAACGCGAGCAATTTGACCCGACGATCCGGTCCCATAGTCCCAGCCGACGCGATCAAGAAGGTACCGCTTGAGCGCCACCCAGACCCGGCGGCTATCATCATCACGATGAAGATTGGCCTGCGCTGCCGCAGCCCTGGCCAGCTGCAGATTCTGCCGAGAGCTCGACCACTCCGCTTCTTGATAGATCAGGTGCGGCCGGACAGAAATCACCTGGCTCAGATCGTGTTGCACCGATTGATCTATGTCACCCGAATGGTCAGCAGGAAGGGTGACGACGGCTTTTTGCCTTGTGTGTTGCCGCCTCTCGGTTCAAATCGCAGCCGCGTCATGGCCTGTTGCGGACGCGGATCAAATGCCCAGAGATAATTGCAAGGTCCTCGATCGCCCGTATAACCCAGGGTTTGCCGACACCCCAGCTGTCACGGAGGGTCCTCTTCTCGCTCTCGAGATTGGTGCGATAGTCGGCTTTCTGCCTATGACCGCGTGCGTGCAGCCCTCGCCATAAAACGGACGCACAGGCCCGATCTGACGGCGGCGATGGATCTCGACGCGCTCTTCAGTACCGTCCTCGAAGCAGAAGACGTAGTCCGTCTCTAGTGCGCCGAGCGCCACGACGTTCTGCAGGATGTCGTGACCGGTTTCCTCAAGCCGGACGCCGGATGTGTGCAGGAAGACGAGCCACTTAGCCGTGGTCGCAGGGATGCTCAACTCGACCGAGGCGCGCGCCGGATCAGGAGGGGATCGTTGACTTTGAATGGAATACCCAGGCAACACAATCGCCTTCGGGGGAATATTGAAGCACGTTTTTAAGCTGATCCAAAAGGCCTCGATGCCGGAGGTCGTCGAATTTGCAATTCCCCCTGAGGGGAACAGGCGAGAAAAGCGGAGAGCGGACCATACACCGCCCCGAGCAGCGGCACGAGAAACGGTTTCATCCGGTGCCCTGTCTCCGATCTATTTCTCTTTGTCAGCCCCTCTTCCACTCTGTAGTAGGAGGTGGGAACCACAAGCGGCAAAACGTTGCGAAGACCGCAAATGCGTCGCCCGAACTACTCACAGTTCACTCGAGCAGTTCTGTTCCTTGATGACCAACCACTCCCACCTGGGCTCAGGGCTGACCGTTGATCATGGGCTGCTTAATTGCCAAATTGTCCGGCAAACTCCACTTGCGCAGCAGCTCCTGGTAGGTTCCATCCGCGATTACTGCCGCGAGCGCATTCTTGATTGTCTCCCCGAACTGCGGATCGTCCTTAGAAAAGGCGATCCCAAATGCTGCGTTGAAGAAAGGCTCCCCTAGTACGATATATCGATTCTCCTCGATCGTGTTCTGATAGCCCATCTGCACGGTGAGTTGCACGGCCGCGTCTGCACGGTTCTGATTCAGCTGCAACCGCGAGTCGGCCGTGCCTTGCGTCTCCAACACGGTAACGGCGGGCTTGCCGGCCTTAGTGCAATTATTGTCACTCCATTGGGTGAGCGCGCGAGCTGTAAGACTATTGCGCATATTGGCGATGCGTTTGCCGCACAGCGCATTCGTGTCGGGAATTTGAGTCGCATTGCTACGAAGCGTCACGAATGACGCACCGTTGTTCAGGTAATGCACAAAACTAAGAGTCTCACGCAGCTGAGGGGTATCCGACATTCCGGCCACGACAACGTCAGCTCGTTTCGTCTTGATCGAATTCGTCAACTGTTGCCAGTCTGTTTCAACCCAGTTGACTTTAGCTCCCATCTTTTTCGCGACTACCTCAAACAGATCGATATCGAATCCTATCACCTTGCCGCTGGTTGGATCCTTGTATTCAAGCGGCGCAAACGCGGGGGTAGTCGCGGCATTGATAGTGGTCTTTGTGGCTTGTGCGTAGATGGGAGTTACCGCAACAATGAGTGCAGAGGCGAAAGCACAGATTGCGAGTCCGGTTTTTGAAAGCATGCCTACGTCTCCTTAAAAATCCCTGTCAGAGAACGAATTGGTGGCGGGTCAACTTAGCACTGCCGAAATGAAGTTTCGTGTGCGCGCGTGATTGGGATTGCTCAGAACCTGCGCCGGAGACCCTAGTTCGATGACTTGTCCCTGATCCATGAACACGACCCGGTTTGCCACTTCCCGGGCGAAACCGAGCTCGTGCGTCACGACAATCATCGTCATTCCAGTTCGCGCAAGATTGCGCATGACGGCGAGCACTTCTCCAACAAGCTCTGGATCGAGCGCGGAGGTTGGCTCGTCAAACAGCATCAGCGACGGCTTCATCGCAAGCGCACGGGCGATCGCGACACGTTGTTGTTGACCACCCGAGAGCTCAATCGGGTACGCATCGCATTTTTCGGCAAGGCCGACGCGCGCAAGCAATTCGCGAGCATCAGTCTCGGCTTGCTTCTGATCCTGCCTAAGTACTTGAGCGGGTCCTTCGACAACATTCTGCAGTGCCGTCTTGTGCGGAAATAAGTTGAAGCGCTGGAACACCATTCCCGTCGCAACACGCTGTCGCGCGATCTCGCGCTCGGACAGTTCGTATAGTTTGCGGCCCACACGACGGTAGCCGACCAGTTCGCCATTCACCCATAAGGCACCGCCATCAGTCACCTCCAGCTGGTTGATGCAACGGAGGAAGGTGCTCTTTCCTGAGCCGGATGGTCCGATCACGCACAGCACTTCGCCGCGCTCGATCTCTAGATCAATGCCCTTGAGCGCTTCGAATCCGCCGAACGATTTGCGCACGCCGACGGCCTTGACGATTGGATTCATGTCAATATCCCCCGTCATCGCAATTGCCTGGGATTACCAGCACCGCGCGCGAAATACCGCTCAACTTGCGTTTGCAGCATAGAAAGCACACTTACGACGACCAAGTACCAAACAGTCGCCACAATCAGTAGTTCAATGACGCGGTTGTTCGCATAGTAGATATTCTCAGCGTTGTGCAGCATTTCTGAATACTGGATCACGCTCGCGAGCGACGTTAGTTTGATCATACCGATGAATTCATTGCCTATCGGCGGAAGAATCACCCGCATAGCCTGCGGGAGAATGATCCGCCACAGCGCCTGCAGCGGCGACATGCCGATAGCCTTTGCGGCCTCATACTGGCCCCGATCGACGGATAACAGACCGGCGCGCACGACCTCCGACGTATAGGCACCCTGGCAAATCCCTAACCCTAGCAACGCGGCAACGAACGGCGTCATCACATCGACAGTGCGCACCTCGAAAAGCCCGGGAATGCTGATGGTCGGAAATACGAGCGCGAGATTATACCAAAGCAACAGCTGAAGCAGTGCAGGTGCGCCGCGGAAGAGCCATACGTAACTTGCCGCCGACCATTTGACGACCGGATTGGCCGACAGCCCCATAATCGCAACGATCACGCCGATCGCAATGCCAAGCAACATTGCCAGAATGGCCATCACGACAGTGTTGACTAGGCCGGTGAGGATCGGATGTACCGCGAGGAAGCGCCAAACGACGGCCCATTCGATCTGTCCATGCGCGAAGGCCATGGCGATCCACGCAGCAAACGCAACTATCACAGCAGCGCCGACGTAGCGGCCCACATGCTTCCGTCGCACATGCTCGAATCGAGAAATGTCCTCCATGAAGTGATCCTGGTCGCTGGTCGCTGACATTTCGGTCAACGCGATTGACATATTCTTTGACTCCCTTTGATGCCACACTTGTGGCTTTGATGCCACTCAGGCGGCCCGCGCGTCCGAGTAGCGCGCCGCTTTCACAGCCCTCTCAGCATCCAACTCCACCGTTGCTGGAGCTGTCCCAGCGACTCAGGTCTCCCGCTAAACAGCGCGTCGTCGCCCGTTCGAGCAAGAAAAGAACTGGTTAAGAGCGCCGTTTCCAAGCGCTTTCATGCTGCTCTTGGTGGTCACAACACCGTCCGGGGCCACATTGGCTCGGAACGAAATCACGCCCGAGTTACTCCTCATCTCGAGTACTAGAGGCAGAGGTCACCGCGCTTACGACCTCGCTTACAGGCTTCGAAAGCGCCGCCCCCGTACGCGAAGCCCGATGCCGAAGGATCTCTTCACGGTCACGGTCCGATCTTTGATCTATTCAGTTCGTCATCGCCGCCTACTCCAGGTCATGTCGCCGACCCTTCCGCCAGATCCCGAGAACGAGTCTCGACTGACTCTGATCATACCGCGGCCTCCGCGGCCCAATTGAAAAGCCCTGGAGGCGGCGCGCTCGCGGTCTAATCCGAACCTAGATCGAAATGCTTGTCTGAAGCAGCGATCCCAACGACTCTTGAAAGGCAACGTTGAGTCGCTCAAGCCAGTTCGGAGCGATGGTGCCGTTAAGGCGAAGGCCCGCCTTCTCCAAGTAAGGGTTTTGTATGGATGAAAGCATCCGCGGCGCAATCGCGTGCGCGTCTTCTAAACTCATATCGCCTCCTTAGTCGGGCCGGCTCTTTGCGTTAGGCGGCTCTCTGCGTTTCCGGAAATAAAAGTAGGGCTAGTTTCACGCTTAAAGCGCACAAAATTTGGCCCAGAGCCGCAGAAATTCTGCAGAGGAAAGGCATTTTCCTACGACAATGGTATCTTCCGCCACCTGCTTTTCCAAAATCCGTGGTTACCGGCTCGTAGCTCGAGGGACGGGCGAGGTTCACGATCTCTTTAAAGAGATCGGCTCGTGTCTATGCTTGACCATACACTTAAGGACGTGGCGCCGGGCCGGTCGGAAGTAATCACTGAGACAGGAAAGCGCTGCTGATTCTCCAGGGGTAACAAGGCCCGAATTGTCGAGGAGACCCTGGTACTAGCCCGGTCGTTCCACTTGCCGGGCGATATGGGTTAACACTCCAACAAGTGTTCACGTGGCGACGGCACGCCGCCAATCGCGGCACGTTGACGAACCACTGTCTGTACCGGCGGTGATAGACGCGCCAGCAGAGCAGCCGTAGGTCCAAGAGCGCAGGGCGCAGTGATGCTAGCATCATTGCCGTCTTGAAGGCGGCGACTCGATCGACAAGGCACTTCCATCGCTGCATGCTTGCGCGACGGGTTCGATGCAGGAATTTCGGAGGCAATAGTGCGCATTGTAGGCATACCGGGTGACGAGTCCAGGTTCAGCCCACCTTGAATGTTGAGCGCGCAGCCGCCTCTCTTTTTGTCAGCATCTCGCCATCTCGCAGTCGGTCATAGCGCGCGCGCAGGCCGTACCGATGGACGAGATACACGACCAGCAAGGCTGTGAAGCGGCATCGTGGCGGTCGCGCCGCGTTCATCCTCCCGGGCTCAAAAATGGGGATGTGCTTGTCGAGTAGCTTGTCGACTAGTTCGACAATGCCGGAGGCGTCTTCACCTGTTGGGGGGGGGGAAGATTTTTTGCTCATCGTGGTGAGCGTTTGGATTTTATCGCGCTTGACGGGCTTCGCGGCGTCGAGCTCGTGATCTCCGATGCCATGAGAGCATCAAGGCCGCGTTATCAAGGGGCTCAACACCCCTTGGCAGCGTTGCCGGGTTCACTTCATGCGCAACGTCCTGGCGCATGCCGGCAAAAGCGGGCTGCGCGTCGTCTCCGCCTTCATTGCCACCGCGTTTGCACAGGTTGATGCCGAAGCGGCCAGGGCGCAGTGGCGCAAGGTCGCCGATCAGGTCCGTCCCAAACTGCCAAAGCTCGCCGCCTACATGGATGAAGCTGAGCCCGACGTGCTCGCCCATATGAGCTTCCCGGCTCGCACCGGGCCAAGCTGCACTCGACCAATCCGATCGAGTGTCTCAACGGATCAACCGACGGACCGAAGTTGTCGGCATCTTCCCCAATGAAGATGCCATCGTTCGTCTGGTTGGCGCGATCCTGCTCTAGCAGAGCGACGAATGGGCCTTTCAACGAGCTCGCTACATGACGCTGGAAACTATCGCGCCCTTGAGCGATGATCCCATCGTCGACCTACCCGCTGTGGCAGACTGAGCCTTCCGACCCGCCGGAAAATGGGCGGCGATTCGCCATCAATACACCACGCCACGGGAACACGATCAAATTCAAGCTGCGTCTCAGATCCACGACGTTGTTCCTTCAGGAAACGCTCTACGTTTTCGAAGACAAGCGCGACAAATTGGACTCAATGTGTCGCTAGTTCCTGTAGGATCCAAATGAGGCGCCGTTCACGACCGAACCACGCCTAATGCAAACTCCGTCTCACGTGTTTTCTTTCCACACTCGCGCTCACAACTCTAGCACGACGTAGTTGTTCTCAACTGAGACAGCAAACGTTTCTGCGACATGGGGTCCCTTCTCAACGGCCGCGCCGGACTCAATCGTCACATCGTAAGACTTTGTTTTCACAGAAATCGGACTGCAATAAGATTGTCCAGAACGAATATCGAACTCCCAACCATGCCAAGGGCACTTTATGATTTCCCCTAGTCGCGTAAATTTGGAGCAACCGGGACCGTCCGATTCAATCAGCCCGGTCAGCAATCCGTCGCTTAAACGCGCTCCGGAGTGAGGGCATCTGTCAAGAAGCGCGAAGAACTGCCCACTCCGATTGAAGACGACAATCGGACGTCCTTTCACCGTTGTCGCCAATCGACCACCGTCCGGGATGTCGGTTACGGGCGCAATCACATGCTTAGACACCCCGCGCCTCCAACCCATATAACTTTGCTGCATTCTCGAAGAAGATTCCCCGGCGCTCAGACTCCGAGAGGGCGCATTTGAAGGCTTGACTTGGGTCGTCAAAATCCCAGTGCGGATAATCTGATGAAAAGAGCAGACGTTCCCAACCAAACCATGTCACCACGTCCCGCAGATCGTTTGCTCTTTCAGGTTCATCCATTGGTTGCGACGTTAAATAGAGCGCTCGTCTGACATATTCCGAGGGTGGCATCTTGAGATGCGGCACTTCATCTCGCATGCGAGTCCACTGACGATCAGCGCGCCAACACCATGAATTAATCCACGCAAAACCACCCTCCACGAGCACAACTCTCAGCGTTGGAAACCGCTCGAAAACGCCTTCGAAGACGAGGCTGGTTAGAAGTTCTCGATGTTGAAAGCTTTGAACATGGTGATGCTCTTCATAAAATGAAGGCCAACCCATTGCGCCAGGTAAGCCGCTTTCGCCACTGACGTGAATTCCCATCGGCAAGTTATGTCGAACCGCGGCTTCATAGATAGGCCAATAACGTTGACGACCAAGCGCCTCGGTGGCACGACTTGCCATGAAAATTTGGACGAAGTCTTTGTTACCACCCCAACGCTCGATTTCCGCGACCGCGCCCTGAGGGTCCTCTCCATTGACGAGCAAACTAGCCTTGAGCCGCTTTTCCTTTTGCGTCCATTCATTATGCAGCCAATCATTGGCGGCATTGGAAAGAGCAGTCCCAAATTCCAAATTCCTGTCGTTCATCCCCATGGGATGTAATAGAAAAAGGATGCCATACTCGACTCCGCATGGATCTAGATAGTGTTCTTTCATGAACGACAATGAAGAACCCGGCACGCCCCCTTCCGGCGGCCAAGCGTCTCGTCGAGAAAAGGTGGGGACAGCCTGCGGATATCTCGGCGCATCAACAAACGGCTGTCGCATGCGGAGACCATAAGTTTCCAGGTGCGACTTCCATCTTTGGCTCAAGTAAGGATGCAAATCTCTGTATGACTTCATCCTGGGATGGATATCGCAATCGATAATCCTTTTCCTCTTCTTTGCCGTGCCCCGCATAGCGCCCGGCTCGTTTGGCGTATTCATCGTTGCAGCTCCTGCAGACGAGGGTAAGTCATTAGCGGATTATCGACGCAGATCTTTTGCGCGAGTGTCTGTGAAATACCACTTGGTAATGCTCGGATCCCATCGAAGTGGTGGTGCGGGTAATCAGTGGAAAAGAGGATCATTTCGTCGGATCGGATTTGCTCGAACACACGCTCAAATATTTCCGGCGTGGGAGGCGCGTCGATAGGTTGGAGCGTGAAACGGAAATGATCGCGAATAATTTCGGATGGGGACTTATGAACCCACGGCGTCTCGAACCGCATGCCTCGCCAGGACTTGATAGCGCGCCACAAGAAGTGTGGCAGCCACAGAAAGCCAGACTCAGAGCAAACAAACTGGAGATCTGGAAACTTCGAGAAGACACCCTGAGTAATTATGTTAAGTATTTGCGCCTGGAAAATGTTAGGATGATCCACATATTCAGCAACATAGAAAGATTGCCAACCTAGGGATGACGGCGGGAAGGCATAATTGCCACCACAATGTATCGCAATTGGGAGTTTGTGCTTACTGGCTACTTCGTAGATGGGCCAGTAATACTGTCTTCCGAGTGGCAGCCCGCTTGACGAAAGCATCAAAACTTGGACAAATCGTGAATTTGGAGCCAATCGCTCAATCTCCTGAGCTGCGGCAACCGGATTCTGCGGTGTCACGACGATTGAAGCATGGAGACGCCGATCAAATGGTAACCACTCCTCGGCAATCCAGTCATTTAACGCCTTACCAAAGGCGACCGCCATTCCTTCATCAGCAATAGATTGAACTGCGTAAACCGGATTCAATATCGCTGCTCGGGATCTAAATGGCTCCAACCCGTGCCTGATCAAGTCTTCCGGTCGGGAGCCTGGCTGCCCTTCACTTGTGCGCCAGTCCGGGCGGCATAAAGCTGGAACGTTAGGGGGAAAGCTGGAGCTATCCCAACTGTCGCGATTTAACCCACGTTCGATGGCCATCGTTTTCCAGGGTTCATCCAAGTGTGGCAGAAGGCAATCTAAACCGGCCACGGCGGGGTGGATGTCGCAATCGATGCACCCTAGATCGGGCAAGTTCTCGCCTTCGAAGCAAGAAGTAACGGCATTATCGGACATGCTCAGATCTCATGTTGGCCACCGGTTGAAAAATCGTTGTTCCCAGCCTCAAATAATCAAAACCTTGAGGTGATCATGGGATTACTCGCGGCTTGAAAGCCTTTAAACGCTAGTGAAGGGATCGCCGAGAGCTTGCTCTGTCCTTACGTTGTACCGACCAGCGTACATGGACATTCAATCGCGCCCCCTCTAGGCAGCGATCGGTTAAGTAGCAGA
>NZ_JASGSR010000045.1:0-61104 GCF_040446015.1 Bradyrhizobium sp. INPA03-11B | reverse complement strand
GTCTGTGCCGAGAGATCACCCCACCCCGTTTCGCATTCCGCTTCGCTTCATGCGAACCGACCGTCCCCCTCCAGGGGAGGGTGAGTTTTGAGCGGGGCTGCTCAAGCTTCTTCACACGCCAGCGGGGGCATTGGTGGGTAACGCGGCAAGCTATCTTCTGGTGTTCTTCGGCGGCGGTCTTGGCGCAATGCTGCGGCACTTGATCAACGTCACCTGCGCGCGTTGCATCGGTACCGCATTTCCTTACGGCACTTTCATCATCAACATCACAGGCTCGACCGTGATGGGCCTGATCGCCGGCTATCTCGCCTTCAAGGGTGAGGCTTCGCAGCCCTGGCGGCTGTTCCTGATGACCGGCATCCTCGGCGGCTACACCACCTTCTCCGCCTTCTCGCTCGACGCCGCGCTGCTCTACGAGCGCGGCGAGTTCGGGCTTGCAGTGCTGTATGTCGCGGGCTCGGTGCTGCTCTCGATCACAGGCCTGTTCGCGGGGCTTGCGATCGTGCGGCATTTGACGTGAGCCGTCGTCATTCGGGGCTCTTGTCCTAGGCGAGCCCCGGAATGACGCGAGGAGAATGCGGAGCGACATCCCCCATCCTCAGCCGTCATCGCCCGGCTCGCGGGTGATGACACCCGTGTTCGGCGTCTTGAATCGTGAACCATCCTCATCGTCGTCCCTGCGAAAGCAGGGACGACGGCTGTGGAGGCGGCGGTGGTCACGCCTCAAGAGGGATCCGTTCATCCCGGGAACCCGCCAACTACCTCCGCCGGCGGCATTTCCCGCCTCCAAATTTCCCTTTGGTAACCTCGCCTTAACCATGATTAGCGTTTGGTTAGGGTCGGAATGACGCGCGAAAAGCCCTCGTTTTGACATGTTGGCAGGGGAAGCAGGGCCCGGCTTTGGACGGGCCCCCCATGCGACAGATGTAAGAGGCTCTCGCGCAGTTTTGCCGCGCCGGGCGCGCGGCCGTGGAAGGGGTGCCGATTGGCGGCCCGCCGAATTGGGACACTTGCGTTGAGAGGATATTGCCGATGAATCCCGCCGATGTGGCTCAGTCGACTCTGCCACTGGCATCGAGCGATGTATCGCTGATCGCATTGTTTTGGCAGGCTCATTGGGTCGTCAAATGCGTGATGCTGGGACTTCTGTCCTGCTCGGTGTGGGTCTGGGCGATCGCAATCGACAAGGTCCTGCTCTACGCCCGCACCAAGCGGGCCATGGACAAGTTCGAGCAGGCGTTCTGGTCCGGCCAGTCGATCGAGGAACTCTACCGGGCGCTTTCCGCCAAGCCGACCCAGTCGATGGCGGCCTGTTTCGTGGCCGCAATGCGGGAGTGGAAGCGCTCCTTCGAGAGCCAGTCGCGGTCGTTTGCCGGCCTGCAGGCCAGAATCGAGAAGGTCATGAACGTCTCGATCGCCCGCGAGGTGGAACGGCTGGAACGGCGCCTCCTGGTGCTTGCCACCGTGGGTTCGGCCGGCCCGTTTGTCGGCCTGTTCGGTACCGTCTGGGGCATCATGTCGAGCTTCCAGTCGATCGCGGCCTCGAAAAACACCTCTTTGGCGGTGGTGGCGCCCGGCATCGCCGAAGCGCTGTTTGCGACCGCAATCGGCCTGATTGCCGCAATTCCGGCGACTATTTTCTACAATAAGTTCACCTCGGAGGTGAACCGGCAGGCCGCGCGCCTGGAGGGGTTCGCCGACGAGTTCTCCGCCATCCTGTCGCGTCAGATCGACGAGCGGGGCTGAGTTCAAATGATGGTCACTGTTGTGAGCGCACGATCATGGCGATGAGCATGGCGGGGTCCGGCGGTGGCGGCAGGCGCCGTCGCGGACGCAAGCCGGTGATGGCCGAGATCAACGTCACGCCGATGGTCGACGTGATGCTGGTGCTGCTGATCATCTTCATGGTGGCGGCGCCGCTGATGACGTCGAATATCGACATCGACCTGCCGGTCGCGAGCGGCGGCAAGTCGATCTCGTCGAACCAGCCGCCGCTGACGCTGTCGGTCAAGCGCACCGGCGGCGGATGCAATTCGAATGTCGAACTCTATCTCGGCGACGCGCCGATCACGGCCGCCGATTTTCCGGCCAAGATCAAGGCGATCGGAGATGCCCGGTCGGAAGCCGAAAAAGTGGTCTATCTGCGTGGCGACAAGGACGTCTGTTACACGGATATGATGAAATTGCTCGGGGAAGTCCGGGCCGCGGGATTCAAGGCGAATATCGTCATCATCCCGGAAGGCGGATAACCACCATGCCAAGGCACGGGGAAGCCTGATTTGAAGGTCAAGGTCGACAAGACTCTGGCGGCATCGATTGTCCTGCACGTCCTCGTGATCGGGTGGGGCCTCGTGTCGTTTTCGACCCGGGCGTATGTCATGCCCGAAGAGGAATCCGTTGCCGTCGACGTGATCTCCTCCGACCAGCTTTCGCACGTGATGTCCGGCCAGAAGGACGGCAAGAAGGAAAATCCCAAGCCGCTGGTCGAGAAGGTCGCCGAGGCCAAGCCGATGGACGACGCTGTCGGCAAGATCGACGACAAGAAGCCGCCGGTCGTGACCGATATGGCCCCGGCGCCCACCCCAAAGGTGGAGAAGCCGGAAGACAAGAAGCCGGATCCGCCGAAGAAGGTCGAGAACAAGCCGAAGGAAGAGCCGAAGCCGGTCGAGAAGAAGCCCGATCCGGTGAAGCCCGACCCGATTGCGGAAGCGATCAAGAAGGAAGAGAAGAAGCCGCCGCCGAAGCCTGTCGCACAGGCCGCCAAGCCGCCGCCGGAGCAGAAGCCGAAGGATCGCGTGTTCGACCAGAGCAAGATCGCGGCGCTGCTCGACAAGCGCGATCCGACGCGCGCTTCGGCGACAGGCGATACGCTCAACGCCAACGCCTCGCTCGGCACCGCGAAGGGTAAGGCTGCCGACAACTCCGCAACCTGGGGCGCGATGTTCAAGCAGCAGGTCGAGCGCTGCTGGAAGAAGCCCTATGGCGGCATCGAGGCGCAGCAGACCGAAGCCGTCTTCGAGATCAAGCTGAACCGTGAGGGCAAGCTCGAAGCGCCGCCGGTGCCGGAAGGCACGCCGGGAACGCCCTATTTGCGGGTCTATCAGGAGAGCGCGCTGCGGGCGATCATCGAATGCCAGCCGTATAAGCTGCCGGCCGCCTTCTTCGATGAATGGAAGTATTTCGCGCCGGTGTTCACAGAACGGAAGACCTGAGGACAACCGCGGCGCCTGGCCAACGGCAAGCAAAAGTTACCGACAATGACCAACACGAATGATTTGCGGACCATGAAATTTCGCCTCGACCGTCGACAGATGATCTCCGGAATTGCGGCCCTCGGCGCGCTTGCGGGAACCCAGAGCGCTTTCGGGCAGACTGGCCCGAAGCGAATTCCGATTCCGGAAGGCGAGTTCGCGCCGGTTCCGATCGCGATCCCGAATTTTGCAGCCGGCACGCCTGGCGATGCCGAAGTCGGCGTCGGCGTCACGCAGGTGATCACCAACAATCTGAAGCGCAGCGGATTGTTCGCGCCGATCGATCAGGCTGCCTATCTCGAGAAGCAGATCAACATCGACGCGGCGCCGAACTTCAACAACTGGAAGAGCATCAACGCGCAGGCGCTGGTGACCGGCCGCATGACGCGCCAGGGCAACGGGCGCGTGAAGGCGGAATTCCGGCTCTGGGACGTCAACACCGGCCAGCAGCTCGCCGGCCAGCAATATGACACCTCGGCCGAATACTGGCGGCGCATCGCGCACATCATCTCCGACCAGATCTACGAGCGCATGACCGGCGAGAAGGGCTATTTCGATACCCGCGTCGTGTTCGTTGACGAGAGCGGCTCGGCGGATCGCCGCGTCAAGCGGCTCGCGCTGATGGATCAGGACGGCGCCAATGTGCGCTATCTGACCCGCGGCTCGGATCTCGTGCTGACGCCGCGCTTCTCGCCGTCGACCCAGGAAATCACCTATATGGAATTCGGGCAGGGCGACCCGCGCGTCTATCTGCTCAACATTGAGACCGGCCAGCGCGAGATCGTCGGCAACTTCCCCGGCATGTCGTTCTCGCCGCGCTTCTCGCCCGACGGCCAGCGCGTCATCATGAGCCTACAGCAGGGCGGCAACTCCAATTTGTTCGTGATGGATCTGCGCTCGAAGTCGATGACGCGGCTGACCGACACGCCGGCGATCGACACCTCGCCATCCTACGCGCCGGACGGCACGCGGCTCTGCTTCGAGTCCGATCGCGGCGGCAAGCCGCAGATCTATGTGATGCCGGCAACCGGCGGCGCCGCGCAGCGCATCTCGTTCGGTGACGGTACCTATTCGACGCCGGTGTGGTCGCCGCGCGGCGATTACATCGCCTTCACCAAGCAGGGCGGCGGGCAGTTCGCGATCGGCATCATGAAGCCGGACGGCTCGGGCGAGCGCATCCTGACCTCGGGCTTTCACAATGAAGGTCCGACGTTTGCGCCGAACGGGCGCGTCGTGATGTTCTTCCGCGATCCCGGCGGCAACAGCGGACCGTCGCTGTTCACCATCGACGTTTCCGGGCGCAACGAGCTGCGGGTCCCGACCCCGGGTTTTGCCTCCGACCCCGCCTGGTCGCCGCTGTTGTCGTGAGCGCGTGCATAGCTGCTCCGGGGAACCCCGGGGCGGTCGGCGCTTCTCATCTAGCGCACTGATTTCTATATTGAATTCCGGTCGTCGATGGTCCGCGGCAAGGACTCGCTAACGATATTCCCTCAGAAAGACTTCACCTGCGATCAGTAAGAGTGCGAGCTGAAAAGGACGCGCGCTCTCACAATGCAGTTTGCAAGTCAGACGGGAGAACCGGACCAGTCGATGTCGCCGACGATCTCCGCGGCGCTGGTCGATTCCCTGTTCATGAACCCCGCGCCCATGATCTTCGGCGCTTTCGGCCCCGCGATCGCGGGCGCCGTGATTGCGTTCGTCACCGGCAATCTGTTGTCCTGGCTGTGCGTGCCGCTGTTCATCGTGGTCGGCCTGGCGCGCGCGTGGCAGATGTACCGCTACCAGCAGCGCAATTCCCGGCTCACCGTCGAAGAATCCGTGACGTGGGAGAAACGCTACCGGATCGGCAGCCTTGCCTACGGCATTGCGCTCGGCCTGTGGGGCGCTGCCGTCCTGGTCACCACCAACGATGCCGCAGCCCACATGCTCTGCGTGACCACGGTGGTCGCCTATACCTCGGCGGGGGTCGGGCGGACCTTCGGCCGGCCGCAGATCTTCCATCTGCATCTGTTGATGTCGATCGGTCCCCTGATCGCCGCGCTGATGTATGTCGGCGGTCCCTATCACATCGCGCTTGCGCTGCTCAGCCTGGTATTCTTCAGCGCCATCCGCCACCTCACCACGAGCCTGCAGCGCATCTACGTCAATGCCTGGATCGCCAAGGAGCGCGAGGCGGCGCTGGCGGGCCAGTTCGATACCGCGCTGAACAACATGCCGCACGGCCTGTGCATGTTCTCTGCCGACGGCCGCCTTGCGGTGATGAACCACCGTTTCATCGAGATGATGGAGCTGTCCGACGATTTCGTGCAGCGCGGCGCCAGCGCGACCGACATCTGCAATGCCTGCGTGCTGTCCGGCGCGATCTCGGCCGCCGCGGCGCAGCAGATCCTCTACGAGATCGAGAGCTCGCAGCGCGGCGACATCGTCACCAGCGACCCCGATCCGGCCCAGAACCGCTCGCTCGACTGGACGTTCCAGCCGATGGCGGGCGGCGGCACGGTGGTGCTGGTCGAGGACATCACCGAGCGCAAGGACGCCGAGGCCAGGATCAGCCACCTCGCACGCTACGACGAGCTGACTGCGCTGCCCAACCGCGTCAATTTCCGCGACGAGATCGGCCGGCTGCTCGCCATGCAGCATGGCGACCACCGCTCCGCATTGCTGTTCGTCGATCTCGACCAGTTCAAGCAGGTCAACGATACGCTCGGCCATCCCTGCGGCGACCAGCTGCTCTGCGCGGTCGCCGAGCGGCTGCGCGAGATGCTGCGTCCGGAGGATTTCGTGGCGCGGTTCGGCGGCGACGAGTTCGTCGTGTTCCAGCAGAACATCCACTCGCATGAGGACGCCGCCGCGCTGGCGCGGCGCATCGTCGACCGGCTCAGCGAGCGCTACAAGATCGACAACCATCTGGTCGAGATCGGCGCCAGCGTCGGCATCGCGATGACCGCGCCCGGTGTCGGCGCCGACACGCTGCTGAAGAACGCCGACATGGCGCTGTACCGCGCCAAGGCCGACGGCCGCGGCACCTTCTGCTTCTTCCGCGACGAGATGGCCCAGACCGTCGAAGCGCGCCGCATCCTCGAGCTCGATCTGCGCAAGGCGCTGGCCAACGAGGAATTCGAGCTTTTCTACCAGCCGCTGATCAACCTGAAGTCCGGCAAGGTTTCGACCTGCGAGGCGCTGTTGCGCTGGAACCATCCGGCGCGCGGCACCGTCTCTCCGGTCGATATCATTCCGGTCGCCGAGGATATGGGCCTGATCGTCGATCTCGGGCGCTGGATCCTGCGCAAGGCCTGCATGGAATGCATGAAGTGGCCCGAGGCGGTCAGCGTCGCGGTCAATTTCTCGCCGCAGCAGTTCCATCAGCGCGACGTGCTGAGCGAGGTCCGCTACGCGCTCGAGGTCTCTGGCCTGCCGGCGCACCGGCTCGAGATCGAGATCACCGAATCCTCGTTGCTGCACAACACCGAGCTGACCCACGACGTGCTGTCGCAGCTGCGTTCGCTCGGGGTGCGGATCTCGCTGGATGATTTCGGCACCGGCTACTCGTCGCTCAGCTATTTGCACAATTTCCCGCTGCAGAAGGTCAAGATCGACCGCTCCTTCCTCGAAGGCATCGACAGTGATCGGCCGCTGACCTTGCTGCGCGGCGTGGCGCGGCTGTCCGCGGACCTCGGCATGTCGGTCGTGGTCGAGGGCATCGAGACCAATGAGCAGCTCGAACTGATCAGCGCCGATGGCGCGGTGACCGAAGCCCAGGGATATTTGTTCAGCCGGCCGGTTCCCGCCGTCCGCATCCGCCAGCTGCTGAATGCCTCGCATGGCCGGCGGCCCGACGAGCAGCTGCACGTGGTTCCCTCGCGCTCGATCGCGTGAGCCGTCCGAATACCTTCAATCGATAGTTGTGGTGGCCGTCAGATGCACGATCTGAAGTGCACCCTTGCGGCCAAGGTTAACTGTATTGCCTCGATTGCTTTGACGAAAATTAAGAAGCTGTTAATCTTTTGGACGCGCGTTCAAGTTGTTGAGTTGTTTCAGGGAGTACCACATGAGGTCCGCGGCCGAAGCCATCAAGCCCGCGACAGGAAGGCTTGCGGACCCGCTGGATCAAGTCGACTACCGTCTCGCTCAGACCCCGGAACAGAAGGACGAGATTTACCGCCTGCGCTACCGCGCCTATCTACGCGAAGGCGCGATCCGGCCCTCGGCGGACGAACGCGTCGTCGATGCGTTCGATGATGCGCCCAATGCCTGGGTGTTCGGCGTCTATCTGCACGGCGAGCTCTGCAGCTCGATCCGCATCACCGTGGCGACGCCGGAGTGGCGCTCCTCGCCGACGCTCGATGTGTTCGGCGACGTGCTGCTGCCGAAACTCGATGAGGGTCTGGTCTTCATCGATTCGACGCGCTTCGTCGCAGATCCGGATAGGGCGCGGAACAATCCGGAACTGCCCTATGTCACGGTGCGCCTCGGCTCGACCGCGGGCGTGCATTTCAATGCCGATTACGGCCTCGCGCCGGTCCGGCCCGAGCACATGGCATTCTACCGGCGCGTGTTCCTGCACGAGACCTGGTCGGAGCCGCGGCTCTATCCCGGGCTGGTGAAGCCGGTCGGCCTGATGGCGTCGCATCTGCCGACGGTGCGGGAACGCGTGCTGGCCCGCTATCCGTTCCTGCGCTCAAGCGCCTTCGAGCGTCGGATGCTGTTCGATCGGGAAGGCCAATTGCAGCCCGACGGTATGGTCCGGCCGTTCGAGCGCGCGTCGATCGTACCGAATCCCTGAGAAAACCGGCATTCGCATCGATCTGAAAACGGCCGGCTGTTGCGCGCGGGCCAAATTGTCCTGCAAAAGCGGCCGGTTCCCGCGAACCTTGCCTTCCTTTCACCGTCGCGCCACATTTGCCACCCATTAACCATCGGGGGCGCTTTCCGTCATTGTCTGGCATTTGATGGGGTCCAGCAAGGTCTCGTCAAGGTTGACGGAACGTTCGCTTAACCATCGCCCTGTAGACCGATTGGGTAGTACGAAGAGCGTGAGCGTGGAGGCTCCGGGAAATGAAATATCTCCAGGGTATGAAGCTGGTTGCGGTTCTGGCGGTGGCGCTGTCGATGGGCGCCTGCGCCAACAAGAACCCGTTGGACGCCAATGGCGCGATTGGGGGCGCCGCGACCCCCGGTAGCCAGCAGGACTTCGTGGTCAATGTCGGCGACCGCGTGTTCTTTGAAAGCGATCAGACCGATCTCAGCCCGCAGGCGACTGCGACCCTCGACAAGCAGGCGCAGTGGCTGCAGACCTACAACCGCTATTCCTTCACCATCGAAGGTCATGCGGACGAGCGCGGCACGCGCGAATACAACATCGCACTCGGCGCCCGCCGCGCCCAGTCGGTTCGCGCCTACCTTGCCTCGCGCGGCATCGACCCGAGCCGCATGCGCACCATCTCCTACGGCAAGGAGCGCCCGGTCGCGGTCTGTAACGACATCTCCTGCTGGTCGCAGAACCGTCGCGCCGTCACCGTGCTGAACGCCAGCTCCTGACGCGATCCCGAATACGTTTCCAAGCCGGCGCCTTCGGGCGCCGGTTTTGTTTTGGCCGCACGGGGCCCCGGCCACCTTCATCAAGATGAACGAAGCTGCGCGCAATTGGCCGCTTGCTTGTTCCAGCGCGCGTACTAAACCGGTATCCGCGGCGTTGTCCCGGATTTGAAGTGCCAGTCACAATTCTGGCGTACTCCGTCCTTCAATGTCGCTCGCTTTTCACGTCGATCTCGTCGTCAGGGCAAAATGTCATCCAGGCTTCATTTTCTTTCCTCCGCCGCGGCGATCGCGGCGCTGTTCGCCGTTTCCGCACCAGTGTTTGCCCAGTCCGACGATTCCGATGCCGAGATGCGGATCGAGCGGCTTGAAAACCAGCTGCGGCAGCTGACCGGTCAGAACGAGGAACTGCAGTACCGCAACCGACAGCTCGAGGAGCGGCTGCGCCAGCTTGGCGGCCAGCCGCCCGGCCCTCAAGGACAGGCTCCGGCCGGCCAGCCCAATGTCGCGGCGGTGCCTCCGGCGCAGCAGCCGCAGGCTTATCCGCAAGCCCAGCCGGGCTACGCCCAGCCGCAGCAGGGATACGGTCAGCCGCAGCAAGGATATGGCCGGCAGCCGCAGGGCGGCTATGACCAGCAGCAGATCGCAACGCCTGCGCCGATCGTGCAGGAGCCGGCAGCTGCGGCAGCCCCCGGCCGCCGCGGCCGCGGCGATGCCTTCGATCCGAGCCAGAACCCGAATGCACCCGGCGCTCCGCGCGCGCTCGGCGGCGGCCAGATGCCGATGCAGAGCGAAGCGGCGGTCGGCGCGCCCGGCGGCCGCGGGGCGGGCGAGCCGCTCAATCTCGGTAACACCAGCCCACAGCGCGGTGCCCCCGGCGCAAGCGCGGCCCTGACCACATTGCCGCCGTCGGCCACGTCGAAGGACGAGTTCGACCTCGGCATCGGCTACATGCAGCGCAAGGACTATGCGCTCGCCGAAGAGACCATGAAGAACTTCGCCACGAAGTATCCAGCCGATCCTTTGGTGGCGGATTCGCAATACTGGCTCGGCGAAAGCTATTTCCAGCGCCAGCAATATCGCGACGCCGCGGAAACCTTTCTCGGCGTGACCACCAAGTTCGACAAATCAGCGAAGGCGCCCGACGCGCTGCTGCGGCTCGGCCAGTCGCTGGCGGCGCTGAAGGAAAAGGAAGCCGCCTGCGCCGCGTTCGGCGAGATCACGCGGAAGTACCCGCGCGCATCCGGCGGGGTCAAAGCTGCGGTTGACCGCGAGCAGAAGCGCGTGAAGTGCTAAACCGGCAAGGGGAGGCCGCTTCCGGCCTTTCCACGACCTGCTGGTTCTGCGATGCCCGACGACCAATCCGCCATCCCGGCAAGGGACGCCAAGCGCCTGTTCGCAGGCCTGGCGCGCGCGCCGGCGATCGTGCTTGCGGTGTCCGGTGGTCCGGATTCAGTCGCGCTGATGTGGCTGGCCGCGCGTTGGCGCCGCGCGCTCACGCAAGGGCCGCGGCTGGTGGCGGTCACCGTCGATCACGGCCTGCGTCCTGAAGCGGCTCGCGAGGCGCGCGATGTCAAGCGGCTGGCGCGAAGCCTCGACCTGCCACATCACACGTTGCGCTGGAACGGATCCAAGCCCAGGACCGGCGTGCCGGCCGCCGCGCGCGAGGCGCGCTATCGTCTGCTCACACAAGCCGCGCGCAAGCACGGCGCCACGCATATCCTGACCGCGCACACCCGTGACGACCAGGCCGAGACGCTGCTGATGCGGATGCTGCGCGGCAGCGGCGTCGCGGGCCTCTCGGCGATGGCGCCCGAGAGCGAGCGCGACGGCATTCTGCTGACGCGGCCGCTGCTCGATATCTCCAAGGCGCAGCTGATCGCAACGCTGCGGAAGGCGCGCATCGGCTTTGCCGACGATCCGACCAACCGCGACCTGACCTTCACGCGGCCGCGGCTGCGCGCACTGATGCCGCTATTGGCCGAGGAGGGCGGCGACGCGCGGAACCTGGCACGGCTTGCCGCGCGGATCGCGCGGGCCAATGCCGCGCTGGAGCTGCTGGTCGATGGCGCCGAGCGCTATCTTGCGTTGAAAAGCGAGGATAACCTCGGCGCGGGCTTCGACGCTGCGCTGTTCGCGGTGATGCCGGACGAGATCCGCCTCCGTCTGCTCAAGCGCGCCATCGACCGCACCGGACATGAGGGGCCGGCCGAACTCGGCAAGGTCGAAACCTTGCTCGCCGCCGTCGATCAGGCCCTGGATGGGGCCACCGGACAACGCGAATCGAAGCTGAAACAGACGCTTGCCGGAGCGGTTATCAGCGTCGCCTCCGGCCGCATCAGGATCAGCCCGGCACCGCCTCGCCGGGCACGTTCCCGCTGAGCCGGGTTCGATTGTTTCAATCGCTGTCATAATCCGGCAAGGTGGCTTAACCACCCCGGAAAAACACCGGATTCTGCGTCATTTTTTGACCGGGAATCGCGCTAGGATGCGGTAAATAGTCGTGCGTGGTTCCCTTGGCATCGACCCCAGCGGCACCTAGATTGTAGGGCATCGACGGGATGGATTCCCTGGGGATTCCCACAGAGCCTGCCCAAGGATAGAGAGAGGCCGCGATCCGCGCGACCACCGAAGGAAGACCATGAACGCCAATCTGCGGAATTTCGCCCTCTGGGTCATCATTGTCCTGCTGCTGCTGGCGTTGTTCACGCTTTTCCAGAATCCCGGCCAGCGCTCGTCGTCCTCCGACATCTCGTTCTCGCAGCTTCTCACTGAAGTCGATCAGGGCCATGTCCGCGATGTCGTGATTCAGGGGCCCGAGATTCACGGCACCTTCAACAACGGCACCAGCTTCCAGACCTACGCGCCGAGCGATCCGACGCTCGTGAAGCGGCTCTATGACGCCAAGGTGCAGATCACCGCGAAGGCGCCCGGCGACAACGTGCCGTGGTTCGTCTCGCTGCTCGTCTCCTGGTTGCCGTTCATCGCGCTGATCGGCGTCTGGATATTCCTGTCGCGGCAGATGCAGGGCGGCGCCGGCAAGGCGATGGGCTTCGGCAAGTCGCGCGCCAAGATGCTGACCGAGGCGCATGGCCGCGTCACCTTCGAGGACGTCGCGGGTGTCGACGAGGCCAAGCAGGATCTGCAGGAGATCGTCGAATTCCTGCGCGACCCCGGCAAATTCCAGCGGCTCGGCGGACGCATTCCGCGCGGCGTGCTGCTGGTCGGCCCTCCCGGCACCGGCAAGACGCTGATCGCGCGCGCGGTTGCCGGCGAAGCCAACGTGCCGTTCTTCACCATCTCCGGTTCTGACTTCGTCGAAATGTTCGTCGGCGTCGGCGCGAGCCGTGTCCGCGACATGTTCGAGCAGGCCAAGAAGAACGCGCCCTGCATCATCTTCATCGACGAAATCGACGCGGTCGGCCGTCATCGCGGCGCCGGCCTCGGCGGCGGCAATGACGAGCGCGAGCAGACGCTGAACCAGTTGCTGGTCGAGATGGACGGCTTCGAAGCCAATGAAGGCGTGATCCTGATCGCGGCGACGAACCGTCCCGACGTGCTCGATCCCGCGCTGCTGCGTCCGGGCCGCTTCGACCGTCAGGTCGTGGTGCCCAATCCGGACGTCGTTGGCCGCGAGCAGATCCTCAAGGTTCATGTCCGCAAGGTGCCGCTGGCCCCGGATATCAACCTCAAGACCATCGCGCGCGGCACCCCGGGCTTCTCGGGTGCCGACCTGATGAACCTCGTCAACGAGGCCGCGCTGACCGCCGCTCGCCGCAACAAGCGGATGGTGACGCAGGCCGAGTTCGAAGAGGCCAAGGACAAGGTGATGATGGGCGCCGAGCGCAAGTCGCTCGTCATGACCGAGGAAGAGAAGTTGCTGACGGCCTATCACGAGGGCGGCCACGCCATCGTCGGCCTCAACGTCGTCGCGACCGATCCGATCCACAAGGCGACCATCATTCCGCGCGGCCGTGCGCTGGGCATGGTGATGCAGCTGCCGGAGCGCGACAAGCTGTCGATGTCGCTGGAGCAGATGACCTCGCGCCTCGCCATCATGATGGGTGGCCGTGTCGCCGAAGAGCTGATCTTCGGCCGCGAGAAGGTGACCTCGGGCGCCGCCTCCGACATCGAGCAGGCGACCCGTCTGGCCCGCATGATGGTGACGCGCTGGGGCCTCTCGGAAGAGCTCGGCACGGTCTCCTATGGCGAGAACCAGGACGAGGTGTTCCTCGGCATGTCGGTCTCGCGCACGCAAAATGCCTCCGAGGCGACGGTCCAGAAGATCGACTCCGAGATCAAGCGCCTGGTCGAGGAAGGCTACAAGGAAGCGACCCGCATCCTGACCGACAAGCACGACGATCTCGAAACGCTCGCCAAGGGCCTGCTCGAGTTCGAGACGCTCACCGGCGACGAGATCACCGACCTCTTGAAGGGCAAGAAGCCCAACCGCGAGTCGGTGCTGGAGCCGTCGACGCCGCGCGCCTCTGCCGTGCCGCCGGCCGGCAAGCCGCGCCCGCGTCCCGATCCGGACACCGGCCTGGAGCCGCAGCCGCAGGCGTAAGCCTCGCTTGCCATGGCCGGCGCTTCCGGCAAATCAGTTATCCAAAAGCTCGGCCTCAAGCCGGGCTTTTGTATTTTTGTCGACGGGCTGTCCGTCCCGTATGGCGACATCGTCGGCGAGCTGCCTGCCGAGCTGCGGATCGCGAAGACGGCGCGGGCGCCGCTCGATGCCGTGCATCTGTTCGCCACCACAGCCACGGGACTCTCAGCCAAGCTGCGACGTTACCGGGAGGCGATCGCGCCCGACGGCATGATCTGGGTGTCGTGGCCGAAGAAGAGCTCCGGTGTTGTGACCGATCTTACGGATGTGGTGGTTCGCGAGGCAGGGCTCGCGTCCGGTCTGGTCGACGCCAAGGTCTGCGCCGTCGATGCGATATGGTCGGGGCTGAAATTCGTGATCCCGGTCAAGGAGCGCGATAAGCGCTGAGATTGTCGCGGCGAATAGGCTTGGCCTCCATCAGGGCGCCGTGGCATCCTCGCGGCAAGCCGCAAAACGGCACGGCCGCGTCATGCGAGAACGCGCTGCAAGAATAAGGGGAGGGGAGGCCGATGCGTAGGGCATTCGGTGCGCTTGGCGCCATTTCAATCCTGCTGCTGCCCGCCGTTTCCCTTGCCGCCGAGATGCGCGGCGTCACGCCAACCGAGATCAGGATCGGCCAGACCATGCCCTATAGCGGGCCGGTGTCGGCGTTCGGCGCGCTGGGCAAGGGCGAGGCCGGCTATTTCAGGATGCTGAACGAGCGCGGCGGCATCAACGGCCGCAAGATCAACTTCATCTCGCTGGACGATTCTTATGCACCACCGAAGACGGTGGAGCAGACGCGTCGGCTCGTCGAGAGCGACGAGGTCGCGCTGATCTTCTCCTCGATCGGCACCGCGCACAACACGGCGATCGCGAAGTACCTGCAGAGCAAGAACATCCCGCAGCTGTTCCTGGCCTCCGGCGCCTCGAAATTCGGCGACATCGCCCAATTCCCGCAGGCGACGATGGGCGTGCAGGCGCCGTTCCGTTATGAGGCCCGGCTCTATGCGCGCTATGCGCTGGCGAAGAATCCGAATGCGCGGTTTGCGGTGATCTCGCAGAACGACGATTACGGCCGCGACTATCTCGCCGGCCTCAAGGACGTGCTCGGCGAGAAATATGATTCTGTGGTCACCGTCGCGACCTATGAGATATCGGACCCGACCATCGACTCGCAGATCGTCAAGCTGAAGGCGACCAACGCCGACGTCTTCGTGATCGCGGCGACGCCGAAATTCGCGGCGCAGTCCATCCGCAAGGCCTTTGAGATTGGTTGGCGGCCGATGACGTTCCTGTCCAACACCGCGGTGTGGATTTCGACCGTGATGCAGCCTGCCGGCGTCGAGGCCGGTACCGGCATCATCTCGACGGCCTATGTGAAGGATCCGGATGATCCGGCCTGGAAGGACGATCCCGGCATGAAGGGCTGGCGCGACTTCATGACCAGATACGTGCCTGAAGGCGATCAGCACGACACCAACTACGTCAACGCCTACAACAGCGCGATGGCGCTGGAGGCGGTGCTGAAGGCCTGTGGCGACGATCTCTCGACCGAGAACATCCTGCGGCAGGCGTTCGCGATCAAGGACCTGGAATTGCCGATGCTGCTGCCGGGCATCAGGGTCAACACGTCACCGGCCGATCACGTGCCGGTCGATCAGATGCAGCTGATGCGCTTCAACGGCAAGAGCTGGGATCGCTTCGGCGAGCTGCAGACGGGGAATTGAGGGCGATCGTATCTGAACTAAGCGCTGGAATCAAACCCGTCATCCTGAGGAGCGCGAAGCGCGTCTCGAAGGATGCACGGCCCGATCGGCGGCCGATTCATCCTTCGAGGCTCGCTCCGCTCGCACCTCAGGATGACGGGATAAGCAGCGCGCGCTTCTCACGAAGGAATGGGGCAGGCTATTTCGAACTCTCGGCCGCCGGCATCGCGCCGGGCCTCGCTTCGTTCGATCTTACATGGATGACGGCGATGTCGTCCTTGTAGAGCCGCTTCCAGCCCTTGAGGTGATCCAGCGCGTTTCCGGCCGGAGAGTCCGAGCTCAGCAGCGTGGCGTCGATGCGGTATTTGTCGAGCAGGTCGAGCAGCTGGCCGGCGTCGCGGGCGTCGAGCGCGGCGTAATAGTCGAGCACGAATTGCTCGCCATACAGCTCGGCGCGGCCGTCGATGAACACCTTGATGTCGCGGCTCACCAGATAGCCGCCGAACGGCGCGGTGTTGAACACGCGCTGCGCCTTGTGCTGCTGGAGGACGTCGACCGCGGCAGCGGGCCAGAACACCGGCAGGAATTTGAACTGGTGCTGCGTGACGAACATCGTCGTCGTCACCCACGCGCCGATCACCATCGCGACAGCAGCCAGGATCGTGACGACGGGGAGCGAGCGGCCCACCTCGAAGCGGGCGGCGGTGACGGCCGCCATCCCCCATTGTTCTGATATCGGCTTGGCGAGCACCAGCGGCGCGATGAACGCGAACACCTCGATGTTGCGGATATGGCTCAGCGCCATCCAGACCAACCCGAGCAGCAACAGGATCCGCGGCACCGACAGCGTCAGCCCGCGATAGCAGATGATGCCGATCAGGCCGAGCAGCGTGGCTTCGAAGAAGCTGGGCTTGCTGAAATCCGCGGGCATCCACTCGCCGATCAGCGTCAGCAGCTTGCCGAGGCTGAGGATCTTGGTCGCACCGAGCAGGCTATTCCAGCCGTAGGGCGTCATGCAGCTTGCGGCCAGCGCCGCGATGCCGAACAGTCCCCATCGCGCGACAAGTTGACGGCGGCGGCTGGGCTCTGCGCTCCACACCGCCTCCAGTCCGATCGGCCCAATCAGCGCGAGGCCGAGCACGAAGCCGCCATGCAGATTGGCCCATAGCGCCATCAGCGGCAGCAGCCACCAAGATGGATAAGTGCGACGATCCGCAGCCGCCATCAGGCCGCCGATGAACGCCAGCAGCACCGGCAGCGCCAGCACATGCGGCCGCGCGAAGAAGTGGATGGTCGACAACAGCAGTGCCAGCGCGGCGATCAGGATCGCACGCGCCGGATCGAAATACGGGTTCAAGAGATGCAGGAAGATCCCAACCGTCGCGCCGATCGCGATCGACGTCAGGATCACCGGCCCGGCCCAATCGCCGCCATAGACAAGGGCGTACGCCACCTGCGACAGCCACGAGCTCGAAATCCACGGCTCGCCGAAACGGGTGAAGGAGAACACGTCCGATGTCGGCATCGCGCCGTGTTCGAGGATCCACTGTCCGACCTTGATCTGCCATTCCGTGTCGGAATCACGCAGCAGGATTTCACCGGCGGAGAGATAAAACAAATAGGCGCCCACGGCGGCGCACAGCGGCACGAGTCCTCGCACAGAGCTACGGCTGCTCACGCTGCTGGTGATGGAGAGTGACATGCGCTTTCTTGGTTCGACCGGGGACATCCAGGGACAACGCCACGCGCGACGTTGGGCGCACTCGACCACGGTCTCAGATAAATTCGGGTAAATGCGGGCGTGATGCGCGTGGGTCTGCGCGAGACCAGATGCCTCGATTTCGAGCGATGATCTTAGCTCGTGATTTACCATCGGAAGCCAGATCCGAGCCTGAGTGCTGTTGGCGACTGCCGATCTGTCGCGGAATCCGGGCCGCGAGGGGCTTCCGCGGGCCGAGGCGGCCGCCGGCTCAATCGGAGGTGGCATGCGGCCGTCGCAAAATCCTTACAATTCCAGCTTGTCATCCCCTCTGAATAGTTGTTCACTTCTTCAGGCGATTGCGGGATCAATCGTTCAAAACATTGAAGACGCGTGTGCTCTGCCGGTGGGCGCCGGCCAGGTCATACGGTGGGGGGACGGAACGCCATGGTCTACCGGCGAACACATCAGGTCGTGAAACGGCTGGCTGCCCGGCGCAGCGCCATCCTGTCGGCTGCGCGGGATGCTGCGGCTGCGGGCGGCATGGCGGCGGTTCAGATCGCACCGGTCGCGGTGCGGGCCAACGTCGCCGCCGGCACCGTCTACCGCTACTTCCCGTCCAAGGCCGAGCTGATCTCGGAATTGATCACCGAAGTCTCGCGCGATGAGCTGTCGGCGATCCGGCGCGCCGCGGATGCCGCGCCCGGACCGTCCTCGGCGCTGGCCGCCGCGGTGACGACGATCGCGGTCCACGTGTTGTCGCAGCGCAAGCTGGCCTGGGGCATCCTGGCCGAGCCGGTCGACGTCGACGTCACCGCATCGCGCCTCGCCAGCCGCCGCGATATTTCCGGCGAGCTCGCCATGCGCATCGATGCCGCCGTGCGTGCCGGCCATCTGCCGGCGCAGGATACGGCGCTCGCCGCTACCGCCTTGCTCGGCGCGCTGCACGAGGCGCTGGTCGGTCCGCTGGCACCAAGCAACCTCGACGATCCGATCAAGCTGCGCGATGCGGTGCAGACCGTGACGCTGCTCGCGCTGCGCGCGGTCGGCGTCATGGATGCACGTGCCCGCGGCCTTGTGGTGCAGGCGACGACCCCGGCGAAGGCGCTGGTCGGCGCCTAGAGCTTCGGTTCTGATCGAACCGAAGCTCTCAATCTTTATTTTGACGCGTTTTCTTCACGCGAACCGGCGTCCACTTCGCTTGAAAACGCTTTGACGCCAAGCGCGCGGCGAACACTTCTGTCGCATTGGCGTTGTAGCTTTGCGGGCTGGGATAAACCAACCTCAGGGAGCAACGCATGACGACGACCCATGGTTCGGCCAAATGGCAGGGCGGCATCAAGGACGGCAAGGGCGCGATCTCGACCAAGAGCGGCGCGCTCGCCGATTACCCCTATGGCTTCGCCAGCCGCTTCGAGGGCAAGCCCGGTTCGAACCCTGAAGAGCTGATCGGCGCGGCGCATGCCGCCTGCTTCACGATGGCGCTGTCGCTGATCCTCGGCGAGGCCAAGCTCACCGCCGAGCACATGGAGACGAAGGCCGACGTGACGCTGGAGAAGGTCGCCGACGGCTTCGCCATCACCGCCGTGCATCTGACGCTGTCGGCGAAGATTCCGGGCGCCGATAATGCGGCGTTCCAGGAATTGGCGGGCAAGGCCAAGGCCGGATGCCCGGTGTCGAAGCTGCTCAACACCAAGATCACGCTCGACGCGTCGTTGCAGGGCTGATCGCGGCGCTTGTCAGAGCTGCGCGTCGCCTTTCGGCCCGACCGAGGCGATGCGCAGCATGTTGGTGGTGCCGGGCGCGCGCAGCGGCACGCCGGCGACGATGATGACGCGCTGGCCGGCCTTGGCAAAACCGTCGCGGAAAGCAATCGAGCCGGCGCGGTCGACCATGTCGTCGAGATCGTGCGCATCCTCGGCGACCACGCAATGCACGCCCCACACCACCGACAGCTTGCGGCCGGTGGCGAGATTCGGCGTGATCGCGACCACCGGCACCTTGGGCCGCTCGCGCGCCACGCGGATGCCGGTCGAGCCCGATGACGTCCAGCAGATGATCGCCGACAGATCGAGCGTCTCGGCGATCTGCCGTGCGGCATCGGCAATGGCGTCGCCCACCGTCGCCTCGGGATCGACGCGCTGCGCATTGATCACGCTGCGATAGGTCGGATCGCGCTCCACTTCCTCGCCGATGCGGTTCATGGTCGAGACCGCCTCGACCGGGAATTTGCCGGCGGCGGATTCCGCCGACAGCATGATCGCGTCGGCGCCTTCGTAGACCGCGGTGGCGACGTCGGAGACTTCGGCGCGGGTCGGCACCGGCGCCTGGATCATCGACTCCAGCATCTGGGTCGCGACCACCACCGGCCTGCCGGCGCGGCGCGCCATCCGGATCATCTGCTTCTGCAGGCTCGGCACTCGCTCCAGCGGCAGTTCGACGCCGAGATCGCCGCGCGCCACCATCAGCGCGTCCGCCGCATCGATGATGTCGGCGAGGCGGTCGATCGCCTGCGGCTTCTCGATCTTGGCCATCACGGCGGCGCGGCCGCGGATCATCTTCTTGGCCTCGATCACGTCCTCCGCACGCTGCACAAAGGACAGCGCCACCCAGTCGATGCCTTCCGGCAGCGCGGCTTCCAGGTCGGCGCGATCCTTCGGCGTCATCGCGGAGACGGGCAGATCGGTGTCGGGCAGGCTGACGCCCTTGCGGTCCGACATCTTGCCGCCGATCACGACGCGCGTGACCGCGCGCTCGGGCGAGGTTTCCTCGGCGATCAGCCGCACCTTGCCGTCGTCGAGCAGCAGCGCGTGGCCGGGGCGGAGCGCGGCGAGGATTTCGGGATGCGGAAGCTGGACGCGGCTGTTGTCGCCCGGGGTCTTGTCGGAATCCAGAACGAAGCTCTGGCCGTTCTTGAGCTGGGTCGATCCTTCGGCGAACGAGCCGAGCCGCAGCTTCGGCCCTTGCAGGTCGACCAGGATGCCGATCGGCCGGCCGTAGCTCGATTCGACATTGCGGATGGTCTTGACCAGCTCCCGCATCTTGTCATGCGGGGTATGGCTCATGTTGATGCGGAACACGTCGGCGCCCGCCTCGAACAGCTTGCGGATCATCGCGCTGTCTGAGGAGGCCGGGCCGAGCGTTGCGAGGATCTTAATTCGACGCAGTCGTCTCATTGCTTGTTTCCGGGCGGCGTTGCGGCTGGCGGCAGACCCGGCGCGCCCGGCGGCGTTGCGCCCGGCGGCGGATTTGGCAGGCCCGGCATCGCCCCGGGGCTTCCCGGGCCTACGCCGCCCGGCATTCCCGGTACTTTCTGCGGCTGTTGTTCGTTTGCTTCGGTCAGCTGGACGGTCCATGCACGCTGCTCGCCGGTGTCGACCTCGAAGAAGCCGGTGCGGTCAAAGCCCCGCGCCAGGCAATTCTCGGTGCCCTTGATGGTGAATTCCTTGTCGCGCGAGCACATGAAGGCCTGGCCGGACCATTCGCCGCCGCGATCGTAGTCGAGAGCGTAGATGTAGTAGTAGCGCGCAACGAGATTGCCGCGCAGCAGGGTCTCGCAGGTCCGCGACGACACATTCCACCAGCCTTCGGTGGTCCAGCCTTCGGCGTCCTTGTAGCCGAGCGCGATCCCGACGCGGCTCGAGGTGTTGTTGCAGAGCCTGAAATCGGCGGCCGCCGGGCTCGTCCACAGGCAGGCCGCGACAACCGCCAGCACCGGCAGGAGGCCGGCCAGGAGGCGGATGGTGCGGGGAGGAGCTGAGGCGGGAGAATCTGTTGGGCTCATGCGGCGAAGCTATATCAAACCATTGACGATTTCGCGTGCCCGGCAGGCACTGTCAACGGGCGGGCGCCCGTTTCCCGCGCTGGTGGACCGTGGCAAGTGTGGCCGGACAGGTCCGTATTGCGCGTCGATATGGCAAAATCTGTGACAATTCCCACCTGATATCAATATGGTGAGCGCCTCACACCGGGATCACGATCATGAGCATTGACGACAAAACCAGAACGGAACTCGAGGCTGCGGTGTTTCGGCGCCTCGTCAGCCATCTCCGTAACCGGACCGATGTGCAGAACATCGACCTGATGAACCTTGCCGGCTTCTGCCGCAACTGCCTGTCCAACTGGATGAAGGAAGAGGCCGACGCCAAGGGCCTTGCGGTGAGCAAGGACGAGAGCCGTGAGGCGGTCTACGGCATGCCCTATGAGGAGTGGAAGGCGAAGTACCAGGGCAGCGCGACGCCTGAGCAGCTCGCGGCGATGAAGAAGGCCCAAAGCGGGCATTAGCTAACCCAACAATGTCATTCCGGGGCGTCCGAAGGACGAACCCGGAATCTCGAGATTCCGGGTTCGATGCTGCCGCATCGCCCCGGGATGGCGTTTACGTGTGGAACACCAGCATCTCCTGTGGGCGCGCTGTGGATGAGCGCGATGTTTCCTTGACGGAACGTGCTCCAAAATCGAGGGTCGCCCGCAACAAGCGGTGCGCGTTGGCGCGTATTCGCGCGACATTTCATTGCCATTTCAGGAGTACGCGATGGCCACCACGTCTGCCGCCGTTCAGGACGAGCCCGCAACGCGATTTGCCAAGGACCAGCTCAGGTCCATCATCGAGCGCATCGAGCGGCTGGAAGAAGAAAAGAAGACGATCTCGGACGACATCCGCGACGTCTATGCCGAGGCCAAGGGCAACGGCTTCGACGTCAAGGCGCTGCGCACCATCGTGCGCCTGCGCAAGCAGGATGCCAATGAGCGCCAGGAGCAGGAGACCATCCTGGAGACCTATATGCAGGCGCTCGGCATGCTGTGAGGCGGCCGGCGGGGCCGGCCTGACGCCATCAGGCCGCCCGCCGAGGGTACTCCCGATGGCTCCCGCGGAGCCTCGGTCTAGGCTTGGGTGACATCCCGGGATTTGCTAGACTGGCGATGAGGTAACCGGGCAGATCGTTCAGATGGACGTGCCAGGACCAGAGCGCCGGCTCGCTGCGGTCCTCGCCGCCGACATGGTCGGCTTTAGCCGCCTGATGGAGGCTGACGAGACGGGCACCCTTGCGCGCCTCAAGACTCATCGAATCGAGCTGATCGATCCGGCCATCGCCAAGAATCGCGGCCGCATCATCAAGACCACCGGCGACGGCATGCTGGTCGAGTTTCACAGCGTCGTCGATGCGGTGCTGTGCGCGGCCGAGGTCCAGAGCCGGATGGCCAAGCGCAACACCGACGTCGCGCCGGCGCGGTGGATGCAGTTTCGCATCGGCATCAATCTCGGCGATGTGATCGTCGATGGCGCCGACATCTTCGGCGATGGCGTCAATGTCGCGTCCCGCCTGGAGACGCTGGCCGAGCCCGGCGGCATCTGCATTTCCGGCGCGGTCCGCGACCAGGTCGGCGATCGTCTGGAAGATCTGAGCTTCGAGGATCTCGGCGACCAGACCGTCAAGAACATCGCGCGCCCGATCCGGGTTTTCCGTGTTCATTTCGAATCGGGCGCCAAATCCGTGACCGGGCAGCCGAGTGTGGCGGCCGCCCCCGTCGTCGCCAAGAAACCCTCCATCGCCGTGCTGCCGCTCGCGAACATGAGCGGCGATCCCGAGCAGGAATTCTTCGCCGACGGGCTCACAGAGGACATCATCACCGAGCTGTCGCGCTTCCACGATTTGCTGGTGATCTCGCGCAACTCGACCTTCGTGTACAAGGGCAAGGCCGTGAAGGTGCAGGACGTCGCGAAGGAGTTCGCGGTCGACTATGTGCTGGAGGGCAGCGTGCGGAAGGCGGGCGGCCGGATCCGCGTCACGGTGCAGCTGATCGACGCCGAGGCCGACCGGCACGTCTGGGCCGAACGCTACGACCGCGAGCTCGCCGACATCTTCGCCATTCAGGACGAGATGACGCGCGCGATCGTGGCAATCTTGCCGGGACGCGTCGAGGCCGCAGCTCACGACCGCGTCAAGCGCAAGCCGACCGACAACATGGCGGCCTATGAGTGCGTGCTGGCCGCAAGAGTGCTGCATCATCGCTCGGCACGAGACGACAACATGGAAGCGCAGCGCTTGCTGGAGCGGGCCATCGTGCTCGATCCCAATTACGCCCATGCGCACGCTTGGCGGGCCTGCGTGCTCGGCCAGACCTGGGTCTACAACTGGTGCGATGACCGCGACGCGACCCTTGCGCAGGTGGCCGCCGAGCTCGAGATCGCGCTCAAGCTCGACGACAATGACAGCGACGTGCACCGGATCCTCGCCGCGCTGAACCTCAACCGCGACGACCACGACAAGGCGGCCTTCCACCAGGAGCGCGCCCTCGCGCTCAACCCGAACTACGACCTCGTCGTCGTGCAGCAGGGCGAGCTCCTGACCTGGCTCGGACGGCCGGAGGAGGGCATCGACTGGATCAAGCGGGCGATGCGCCTCAATCCATTCCATCCGGAGCGCTTCTGGAGCCACCTCGGCCGCGCCTGCTATTGCGCCGAGAAATACGCCGACGCCGCCGAGGCGTTCTCGCGCATCACCCGGCCCGACCACACCCATCACGCCTTCCTCGCCGCGACCCTGGCGCAGATGGGTAACTCGGTGGCGGCCACAGCCCATGCGGCCGAGGTGCTGAAGCGCGAGCCGGCCTTCTCGGTCGCTGCCCATCTGGCAACCCAGCACTACAAGCGCGAGCCTGACCGGGTGCGCTACGAGGCCGGCCTGCTCAAGGCGGGACTGCCGGCCTGACCGAATGGCTTTCGGGATGAGCTAGCGCAGCGCGGCGGTGCGCAGCACGAAGGATTGCGTCGTGAGGGGAGTGGTCGCCGAGCCGGAGAAGTGGTCGCAGGTCATGCCCATCATCGGATCTTCCGAGAAGGTCATGGCGACGGCGGCCTGCGGCTTCACGAAATGAGCCCGCATCAGGCTCATGTCGGTGTCGCCAAGCACCGTGGTCAGCATGGCATTGCTCGCGCTCGGCGCCAGCATCACCACGCGCATCCAGACATCGTTGCCCTTGGCGGCCGAGATCCGCGCCGACGTCGTGATCACGCCCTGGCCAGGCGCGCCCTTTGCGACGACGGTGTTGATTTCGGTGCTGGGCGCCGCCGCGTTGCGCGTCGGACGCACATTGCGCGGGATCGGCGCGGTCGCCGCGACGATGTTGGCGCGATCGACCGGTGACGATGCCGCGGGCGCATAGGCGAGCGCCTTGTTGAAGTTTTCGGTCGCGCTGGCCGTGGTCTGCGGATCGGTGGTCTGCGGATCGGCGCCGCCAACCGCCTCACGGGCCTTCAGCGCGGCGATCTGCGCGGCCGATGCCTGCTTCGGCGCCGCCGACTCGTCACCCCAGAAGCCACGGGCATTGATGATGTCGGCGGGCGACTGCGGCTCGGTATTCTCGGCGGTCTGTACCACCTGCATTGCAGGCCTGGCCTTCGGCGTCGGAACCAGCTGCGCGTCCGCGGCGGCGAGCTGGATGGCGGCGGCGAATTGCGGCTTCGCGCGCGGCAGCGGAATCGGATCGGCTGATTTGGCGGGCGCAGCGGTCGCAACCACGTTGTTGGCTGCGGGCTTGTCGTTCACGCTGGCCGCGCCTTCGTCTTCATCGTCACCCGACTTGCCGGCCCCGAACAGCTTCGCGAACAGGGTCGGCTTGCTGATGGTGGCAGCATCGTCGCCATTGCCGCGGCGCTCGATGTCGGCCTTGGCGAGCTCATAGCCCTTCAGGGGCGTGCCGTCGGTCGGGACATGGACAGTGCGGCCGTCGGGGAACACCTTGACCAGCTGCTCGCGGGTCATCCGCGGCCAGTGGCGAATGCCGCCGGTGTCGAGATGCACGAACGGCGAGCCGGAGGTCGGATAGAAGCCGACGCCGCCGCGCTGCAGGCGCAGGCCGGCGTAGCGGATCTGCTCCAGCGGCACGCCCGGAATGAAGAAGTCCATCGCATGCCCCAGCATGTGCTGGCTGTGGCGCGCGACGCCCGAGGAGCGGCGGCGGAGCATGGCGTTGGTGGCGGGCGCGCGATAGGCGGAGATGATCTGGATCGGCTGCTTGCCGTCGACGTCGCGATACACTTCCCAGAGGATGTCGAACAGATGGCGGTCCATCACCGTCTCATCCTGGGAGCGCCAGTCGCGCAGGAAGTGGTTGAGCTGCTTCAGCGCGGCTTCATCGTAGCGGCCATCGCGCTTGAAGGTGACGGTGAGGTCTTCGCCGGAATGGGTGTGGTGGAACGAGAGGGTGCGGGTCTGGTTCAGCGCAGTCGCATCATGCACCGATCCCGCGCCGGCCAACAGCAATAGCGCGGTCAGGCCGACTTGGTACCCGGCCTTAGGCAACGACAGCGGATTGTAGCGGCGTGCGAAGACAGCCAGCACTATGAGCCCACCCAGTCGACGAGCGTTCGGTCGGCACCTTTCGCAGACCCCCTGCGGAAGACGGTGAACGCTTTCTTAAAGCGGGAGGGTTAACCGAGGTTTACCGACCCGCCCCCAAGTTAGGCTTAACTAACTGGGGGAGTGTGGCAAAAGATAGCCCAGTTCCCCCGCCGACCCGGGAAATGGTTAACGTAAACGATCTCGCTTTTTGAGCGAGATCGTTGATTTTGCTTCAAAATTTATCCCAATCGGGCGGAGAGGCTGATCAGCGGGTGATCACCCGGCGCTGCTGCTGGGCCTGACCGCGGCGGGCCGGCTGCGGCTCCGGCTGTCCGAACCCACCGAACAGGCGCTCGAAGAAGTTCGGTCCGGAGGACCCGAAGCCGGTGTTATCGCCGGCGACGTTGACGCCCGGAGGCAGGCTACTGCTCGGCGGCCGCGCATAGCTCGGCTGGGCGTGCGCCACCACCGTTTCGAGATCCTTGCCGCGGCTGTTCCTAAGCAGCGACAGCATGGTGGCGTCGCGGCCGTAGACGTCCCTGCGGATCTGCAGCTTGCCGGCGTCGTCCACGAACGCGGTCTGGTAGGTGATGTTGACCGGGATCGGCGTCGGGAATTTCAGATCGACTTCGCTCGAGCCGTACATGCTGCGGATCCGCTCCGGCGTGTAGTGCTGGTTCGGCTCGGTGATGTTGAGCAGTACGGACGCGTACTGATCCGGATTCTGCACGCGCATGCAGCCATGGCTGTAGGCGCGCTCGTCCTTCGCGAACAAATACTTGTCCGGCGTGTCGTGCTGATAGACCAGGAACTTGTTCGGGAAGTTGAAGCGGATGCGGCCGAGCGCGTTGGCTTCACCGGGCGGCTGCGAGACGTGGATCGAGCCGTCGCGGTTGCGCTCGAGCCTCAACCCCATGCGCTGCAAGACCGTCGGATCCTGCTGCAGGGCCGGCAGATACTCGTTGTAGATGATCGACGGCGGCACGTTCCAGGTCGGGTTGACCGTGATGTACTTCATCGTCTCGGTCAGAAGCGGCGTGGCGTGCTGGCCGGGCTTGCCGGTGACGACGCGCGTGGTCCAGACCTGCGCACCGTTCTGCATCACCTTCAGCGTGTAGTCCGGGATGTTGAGGATCACATAGGCGTTGCCGACACTGGCGGCGCCGAGCTGGCGCGGCAGCCAGCGCCAGCGCTCCATGTTGACGATCACGGTGTCGATCTGCCGGTCACGCTTCGGATTGTTCAGCGCCTTCACCGTGCGCTCGTCGAGCACGCCCGTCGGCTTGAAGTCGACGCTGCTCTGGAATCTCTCCACCGCCCGCGCGACGGTCGCATCATACTTGGTGCTGTCGGCATTCTCGGTGACGCCGAGCTTGCCCCGCAGGTCCGGCACGCGCGGATCGTCCATCTCGACCGCGGCCTGCTTCTTGCGCGCCGGCACATATTTCAGCGTCGGGCCGTCCGCGATCGCGATGACAGGGCCGTCGCCCTGGCCGCGCAACTCGGCGAGCTTCTTCTTCAGCTCCTTGTAGAGCTTCTGCGGCGGGTTGTAGCTGTCAAGCGCGGCCGAGGCGTCCTTGGCCGAGGTCACATTCGTGAACACTTCCGCCGGATCGATCGGGTGCTCCGGATAGAGGATATCAGCCGACACCTGCGACCAGTGCATGCGACCGCTCTGGGCCTGGCGTGCGTAGTCCAGCATGCTGGCCGCGAGCTTCAGCTCGGCGTCGGCCAGCGCATCGGGCGTCGTTGCTGCGGCGAAATCCGGCACCGGATAATCGGATGCATCGAGGCCGTCGGCTGCGGCGTCCTTCAGGCGGGCGATCACGCCCTTGCCGGCATCGGTCAGCTTGCCGGCCTTGGTGAAGACAGGCGCGTATTCACGGGCAGAATAGAATTTCTCGGCGGCCGCGCGCTCGTTCTTGCGATCGAAGGTGCGCAGCGACTTGTTGGCAAGCAGGTCGCGCAGCTTGTCGGCGACCGGCTGATCCTCGGCGGCAACATTGCTCGCGGCCTTCGCGGGTTCAGTTGCGGGGGCTGCAGCCGTCGCGGGAGCCGGAGCTGCGGCGGGCGCCGTTGCGGTGGCAGGGGCGGGTGCTGCCGCAGGCGGCGCGACTGCGGTATCGGTCTTTGGTGCGTCGGTCTTCGGCGCGTCGGCGGGCTTCGTCGCCGGCGCGGTGGCGACATCGGCGGGCTTCGGCTCGACGGCCCTTGCCGTCGCGCTCGGCTCTGCCGGCTTTGCATCAACGGGCTTTGCGTCAGTAGCCTTTGCGTCAGTGGGTTTGGCCTCGGTGGCCTGCACATCGGCGGGCTTCACGTCGGCCGGCTTGGCTGCGTCGGGCAGCGCGGCGGTGGTGTCGGGCTTGAAATCGCTCGCGGTGGGCGGCGGCACGTTGGCCGGTTCGGGGCGCGGGATCGCAGCGTCGATCGCAAGTTCCGAGGCGCTGGAGCGAGGCGTGTCCTGCGCGAAGGCCGAGCTCGCGGACACCGTGAGGAAGGTCGCCGCGACGGCCATCAATACGCGGTCAAATCCTCGACGGTTGTTCGAACAGTCACGCATTTTCACACCCCCTGGGTGGAACTGCCCCTTAAGAATCTGGAACAGTTCAAAATCGATATTCGGTTTCATAGCTTGCGCGAAAGCGCCGGCTTCTCAAACGACTCGTATGCCTGCACGCAACGAACGCAGACGATACATTTGCCCCTCTTATGCAGCCAGCGCCATGCGGGGCAACTCACGACAAACTGACCTCGAAGCAACTGATTTCGCTCGGGCTGTGCGTTTTTGCCACGCGGCACAGCCTTTGTCTGTCACCGCCACGACACGGTTCAAAAGGTTCCCAGGTAATGGCCTCGGCGGCCTCGGGGCTTAACCGGCGTCGCTGGCGCGGGTGTCGGCCGCGGCCTCGTCGAGCTTGCGGTAGAGGGTCGAGCGGCCGATCTTGAGACGGCGCGCGACCTCCGACATCTGTCCGCGATAATGCGAAATCGCAAATCGGATGATCTCGTTCTCGAGATCTTCCAGCGGGCGCACCTCGCCGGCGGCATTGAGCATCGAGAGGCCGCCCGCGGTCGGGAGGGCAGCCGCGACCGGTATTTCATTACCGGAGATCATGGCAGGCGCCGTGGACGGCGACACCACCAGCGGCTCGCCCTGCAGGGACTTTCCTTCCGGCACCTGATGCGCCGAGCCTTGCGGGAAGTCGGCGAGCCCGAGCTGATCGCCGTCGCTCATGACCACGGCGCGATACACCGTGTTCTCGAGCTGACGGATGTTGCCCGGCCAATCGAGCTGCGCCAGATGCGCCATCGCATCGCCGCTGATGCCGGTGATGTTGCGGTTCTCCTCAGCGCAGAACCGCGCCAGGAAATGCCGCAGCAGATGCGGGATGTCCTCGCGCCGCTGCCGCAGCGCCGGAATTGTCAGCGGTAGCACGTGCAGCCGATAGAACAGGTCCTCGCGGAACTGGCCGGCCTTCACGAGATCGAGCAGCTTGCGGTTGGTCGCCGAGATGATGCGGACATCGACTTTGACCGGCTTGCGTCCGCCGACCGCTTCGACGGTGCCTTCCTGCAGCGCGCGCAACAGTTTCACCTGCGTCGCCAGCGGCAATTCGCCGACCTCGTCGAGGAACAGCGTGCCGCCATGGGCTTCGACGAACTTGCCCTGGTGGCGCTCGGTGGCGCCGGTGAAGGCGCCCTTCTCATGGCCGAACAGGATCGATTCGACGAGATTGTCCGGGATCGCGCCGCAGTTCACCGCAACGAACGGCTTGGCCTTGCGCTCGCTGCTGCCGTGGATGGCGCGCGCGAACAGTTCCTTGCCGACGCCGGACTCGCCCTCGATCAGCACGGGAATGGTCGAGGATGCCGCTTTCTGCGCGGTGCGCAGCACTCCGGCCATCGCCTCGCTGCGGGTGATGATGTCGGAGAAGGTCAGCCGGCCCTCGCGGCTGTGGCGGATGCGCTGCAATTCGCCCTTCAGCGCCGAGGCGTTGAGGGCGTTGCGCAGGGAGACCTGCAGCCGCTCGAAGCCGACCGGCTTGACGACGAAATCCTGGGCACCGGCGCGCATCGCCGACACCACATTGTCGATGCCGCCATGCGCGGTCTGCACGATGACCGGGACGTTCAAACCAGCTTCACGAATCTTTGCGAGGACTCCGAGACCGTCGAGGCCCGGCATCACGAGGTCGAGCACGACGGCATCGATCGCCTGCGTCTCGGATGCGGTCAGGGCCGCGATCGCCGCGTCGCCACTGTCCACGACGAGGGGCTCATAGCCGCACTTCTGCACCATGTTTTCAACCAAACGACGCTGTACTGCGTCGTCATCGGCGATCAAAATGGTGGCAGCCATGGTTTTCCCCGCACGCTACGATTATTTGTCTCGAATCGGGGCAATGTCGCCGATGCCGATTAACGCACTCTTAAACGTTGCCAACCCGCCCTTATTCCGCCGCCGCCGACATCTTTCCGACTGAACTAAGGTTACGAACAAGATGACCTCGCGCTCCAAAACTGCGTCCAACAAGACTGCCGTCAGCAAGGCCGCCCTCCGCAAGCAAGCCGCGTTGCGCAAGACGGGTGCCCAACGCAAATCCACCGCAGGCGGCCCGGCGGCAAAAACGGCAGCAAGCAAGACCGGCAAGCTTCCGGAATGGAATCTGGCTGATCTCTACGCCGGCATCGATGCCCCGGAGGTCGCACGCGATCTGCAGAAAATGGATGCAGATTGCGTCGCGTTTGAGACCGACTACAAGGGCAAGCTTGCCGAAAATACCGCCAGGGAAGGCGGCGGAAAGTGGCTGGCCGAGGCGGTCCGCCGCTACGAGGCGATCGACGACCTGGCCGGCCGTCTCGGCTCTTATGCCGGCCTGGTCCATGCCGGCGACAGCGTCGACCCGGCGATCTCGAAATTCTACGGCGACGTCTCCGAGCGGCTGACGGCCGCGTCGGTGCATCTCTTGTTCTTCTCGCTCGAGCTCAATCGCGTTGACGATGATGTGATCGAGCGCGCGATGGCCGAACCCGCGCTCGGCCACTACCGGCCGTGGATCGAGGATCTGCGCAAGGACAAGCCGTACCAGCTCGAGGATCGCGTCGAGCAGCTCTTCCACGAAAAGGCGCAAAGCGGCTACGCGGCCTGGAACCGGCTGTTCGACCAGACCATCTCCGGCCTGCGTTTCAAGGTCGCGGGCAAGGAGCTTGCGATCGAGCCGACGCTGAACCTGTTGCAGGACAAGGCCGGCGACAAGCGCAAGGCCGCGGCGCAGGCATTGGCCAAGACCTTCAAGGACAATGAGCGCAGCTTCGCGCTGATCACCAACACGCTCGCCAAGGACAAGGAGATCTCCGACCGCTGGCGCGGCTTCCAGGACGTCGCGGATTCCCGCCATCTCAACAACCGCGTCGAGCGCGAGGTGGTCGATGCGCTGGTCGCCTCGGTGCGCGCGGCCTATCCGAAGCTGTCGCATCGCTATTACGCGTTGAAGGCCGGCTGGTTCAAAAAGAAGAAGCTGCCGCACTGGGATCGCAACGCGCCGCTGCCGTTCGCGGCGACCGGCACGATCGCCTGGCCCGAGGCGCGCAACATGGTGCTGTCGGCCTATAACGGTTTCTCGCCGAGAATGGCCGAGATCGCCGAGCGCTTCTTCGATGATCGCTGGATCGATGCGCCGGTCCGTCCCGGCAAGGCGCCCGGCGCGTTCTCGCATCCGACCACGCCGTCGGCGCACCCTTACGTGCTGATGAATTATCAGGGCAAGCCGCGCGACGTGATGACGCTGGCGCATGAGCTCGGCCATGGCGTGCACCAGGTGCTGGCGGCGAAGAACGGCGCGCTGATGGCGCCGACGCCGCTGACGCTGGCGGAAACCGCGAGCGTGTTCGGCGAGATGCTGACCTTCAAGCGTCTGTTGTCGCAGACCAGGAACGCAAAACAGCGCCAGGCGCTGCTCGCGGGCAAGGTCGAGGACATGATCAACACCGTGGTGCGGCAGATCGCGTTCTATTCATTCGAGCGCGCGGTTCACACCGAGCGCAAGAATGGCGAGCTCACCGCGGAGCGGATCGGCCAGCTCTGGCTCAGCGTGCAGGGCGAGAGCCTCGGGCCGGCGATCGAGGTCAAGCCGGGCTACGAGACGTTCTGGATGTACATCCCGCATTTCATCCATTCGCCGTTCTATGTCTACGCCTATGCGTTCGGCGATTGCCTGGTGAACTCGCTCTATGCGGTCTACGAGCACGCCTCCGAGGGTTTCGCCGAGCGCTATCTCGACATGCTCGCCGCCGGCGGCACCAAGCATTACTCCGAACTGCTGCGGCCGTTCGGGCTCGACGCCAAGGACCCGAAATTCTGGGACGGCGGCCTGTCCGTGATCGCCGGCATGATCGACGAGCTGGAGGCGATGGGCTGAGGCCCATCGGCCTTCCGGCCGGCCCGGGTCAGATTCGTTTCGGCGCTTTTTTGCGCCTCACGGCATGACCATCCCACGACGCCTGCGTTTGGGAGATCAATCCTGCCCGAGGGCGGCCGCGGGGCCGTCGCCCGAGGGGTGAATCGGGGACGATTTGCGCTCCAAATCACCCGATAGGGACCGCGCCGTTGCCCTGCCAATCCGTTTGCGGTAATGGCTCGCAGAACGCGAATTTCTGACTGGGGACAGCGATGGCAGACCATAGCGAAGTGGCCTATACGACCGCCGACGGCAACGACTACGTGGCGCATGAGCAGACCTATGAAGGGTTTCTCATGCTGGTCAAATGGGGCACGATCAGCGTCGCCATCCTCCTCGCCCTGATGGCCTATTTCCTGGTCTGATCCTTGATCGGCTAGCGGCGCCGCCGTCCCGCGGCGGTGCCGGAATTCCTGTTGAACCCGGCTGTAAAAACCGGGGTATCCAATCTGGCGAAAATAACGCTAGTTTGAAGACGCGTGCGCCGCTCGCGCCGCCGGAGGGCCCATGAAGATCGCCGTTGCCAAGGAAATCGATCCGTCCGAGCCGCGGGTTGCGGTTTCGCCGGACACCATCAAGAAGTTCAAGGCGCTCGGCGCCGAGGTCGCGGTCGAGCCTGGCGCGGGCATCAAGTCGGGCCTGCCTGATTCGGAGCTCACCGCGGCGGGCGCCACCGTCAGCGCCGATGCGCTCAAGGACGCCGACATCATCATCAAGGTGAAGCGGCCCGAGGCCTCCGAACTCTCCAAATACAAGCGCGGTGCGCTGGTCATCGCGATCATGGATCCCTACGGCAACGAGGCCGCGCTGAAGACGATGGCCGATGCCGGCGTGTCCGCCTTCGCGATGGAATTGATGCCGCGCATCACCCGCGCGCAGGTGATGGATGTCTTGTCCTCGCAGGCCAATTTGGCCGGCTACCGCGCGGTGATCGAAGGCGCCGAGGCCTTCGGCCGCGCCTTCCCGATGATGATGACCGCCGCCGGCACCGTGCCGGCTGCCAAGGTGTTCGTGATGGGCGTCGGCGTCGCCGGCCTGCAGGCGATCGCGACCGCGCGGCGGCTGGGTGCCGTCGTCACCGCGACCGACGTGCGGCCCGCCACCAAGGAGCAGGTGGAATCGCTCGGTGCAAAGTTCCTCGCCGTCGAGGACGAGGAGTTCAAGAACGCGCAGACCGCGGGCGGCTACGCCAAGGAGATGTCCAAGGAGTACCAGGCCAAGCAGGCCGCACTCACCGCCGAGCACATCAAGAAGCAGGACATCGTGATCACGACCGCGCTGATCCCGGGCCGTCCGGCGCCGAAGCTCGTCACCGGCGAGATGGTGAAATCGATGAAGCCCGGCTCCGTGCTGGTCGATCTCGCGGTCGAGCGCGGCGGCAATGTCGAGGGCGCCAAGCCCGGCGAGGTCGTCGAGACCGATGGCATCAAGATCGTCGGCTACACCAATGTCGCCGGCCGCGTCGCGGCTTCGGCCTCGGGGCTCTACGCACGCAATCTGTTCTCGTTCATCGAGACGATGGTCGACAAGGCCAACAAGGCGCTCGCGGTCAATTGGGACGACGAGCTGGTGAAGGCCACCGCGCTGACCAAGGACGGCGCCGTCATCCATCCCAACTTCCAGCCGAAGTAAGGAGAGAAGCCATGGAGCATCTCGCGCAGGCCGTCGATCCGTTCGTGTTCCGGCTGTCGATTTTCGTCCTCGCCGTGTTCGTCGGCTATTTCGTGGTGTGGTCGGTGACCCCCGCGCTGCACACGCCGCTGATGAGCGTGACCAACGCGATCTCGTCGGTGATCGTGGTCGGCGCGCTGCTCGCGGTCGGCGTCGGCATGGTGTCGAGCGGCTCGGGCTGGGCCCGCGGCTTCGGCTTCGTCGCGCTGATCTTCGCCTGCGTGAACATCTTCGGCGGCTTCCTGGTCACCCAGCGCATGCTGGCGATGTACAAGAAGAAAGCCAAGTAACGGCAACCACCTCGGGGTGAGTTAAGAATTTGGGGGGACCTGAGATGAGCGCCAATCTCTCTGCACTGTTGTATCTCGTGGCGGGGGTGCTGTTCATCCTGTCGCTGCGCGGCCTGTCGAGCCCGGCGTCGTCGCGCCAGGGCAACATGTTCGGCATGATCGGCATGGCGATCGCCGTCGGCACCACGCTGGCGAGCCATCCGCCGGCCGGCGGCGTGGCCTGGCTCTTGGTGATTCTCGCGGTCGCGATCGGTGGCGGCATCGGCGCCGTGATCGCGCGCCGGGTGCCGATGACCTCGATGCCCGAGCTGGTCGCCGCGTTCCACTCGCTGGTCGGCATGGCCGCAGTGCTGGTCGCCGCCGGCGCGTTCTACGCGCCCGAGGCGTTCGACATCGGCACGCCCGGCAACATCCATCCGCAGAGCCTGGTCGAGATGTCGCTCGGCGTCGCGATCGGCGCGCTGACCTTCACCGGCTCGGTGATCGCGTTCCTGAAGCTGTCGGCACGGATGAGCGGCGCGCCGATCATCCTGCCGTTCCGCCACGTCATCAACATCGTGCTGGCGCTGGCGCTGATGTTCTTCATCGTCGGCCTCGTGCTCTCCGGCAGCGCGTTCGACTTCTGGATGATCACGATCCTGGCGCTGGCGCTCGGCGTGCTGATGATCATCCCGATCGGCGGCGCTGACATGCCGGTCGTGATCTCGATGCTGAACTCGTACTCCGGCTGGGCCGCGGCCGGCATCGGCTTCACGCTCGGCAACTCGGCGCTGATCATCACCGGCGCGCTGGTCGGCTCCTCGGGCGCGATCCTGTCCTACATCATGTGCCACGCGATGAACCGCTCGTTCATCTCGGTGATCCTCGGCGGCTTCGGCGGCGAGACCGCGGCGGCCGGCGGCGGCAGTGGCGAGCAGAAGCCGGCCAAGCTCGGCTCGGCTGATGATGCCGCCTTCATCATGAAGAACGCCTCCAAGGTCATCATCGTGCCCGGCTACGGCATGGCGGTGGCGCAGGCCCAGCACGCACTGCGCGAGATGGCCGACCTGCTGAAGAAGGAAGGCGTCGAGGTGAAATACGCCATTCACCCGGTGGCGGGGCGCATGCCCGGCCACATGAACGTGCTGCTCGCCGAAGCCAACGTGCCCTATGACGAGGTGTTCGAGCTCGAGGACATCAACTCCGAGTTCGCCCAGGCCGACATCGCCTTCGTGATCGGCGCCAACGACGTCACCAACCCGGCGGCGGAAGAGGACAAGACCTCGCCGATCTACGGCATGCCGGTGCTGCAGGTCTGGAAGGCCGGCACCGTGATGTTCATCAAGCGCTCGCTGGCATCGGGCTATGCCGGCATCGACAATCCGCTGTTCTACCGCGACAACACCATGATGTTGCTCGGCGACGCCAAGAAGGTGACCGAGAACATCGTCAAGGCGATGTAAGGCGGGCGGCGAATGGCGCTGAACCGGGAGTGGCATCGAGAACATCGCATGCCGCTCCTCGCCACGCGTGAGCAGCGCATCAGGTGGCACGTGACGCATGCGAATGTTTGCGCTTGCCGGCCCGTTCCCGACAGCATCAAGCTCGAGGTCGAAAAGCTGCTCAATTCCAGGCGTAGGCCTGTCTCGGCGGCCGCCAAAGACCAAGGCCGCGACTAAAAACTGCAAAACAACCCCATGCAAAGTAGCAATGGGGTCTCACATTGCCCAACCCACTAGACCTAGAGCTGCAGGCGAGATTTGCGCGTGGTTCTGACGATCCTGAAATGGCTGCTGATCGTCGCCGCGGTCGTCTATCTCGGTGGCCTTGCGGTGCTGTACGTCAAGCAGCGCGAATTGCTGTTTCCGATCCCGCCGGTCGGGCGCACCGCGCCGGCAGCCGCCGGTCTTCCCGAAGCGGAAGAGCATGTCCTGACCACCGCCGACGGCGAGAGGATCATCGTCTGGCATGTGCCGGCCAAGCCGGGCCGACCCGTCGTGCTGTTCTTTCCCGGCAATGGCGATTTCCTTGCTGGCCGCGTAGCGCGCTTCAAGGGCATCATCGCCGACGGCACTGGGCTGGTGGCGCTGTCCTACCGCGGCTACGCCGGCTCGAGCGGAGCTCCGAGCGAGCAGGGGCTGCTGCAGGACGCCGCAGCAGCTTACGCGTTCACCACGGCGCGGTACCGCGCCGATCAGATCGTGGCCTGGGGATTCTCGCTCGGCACCGGCGTTGCAGTCGCGCTCGCCGCCGACCATCCGATCGGCAAGCTGATCTTGGAAGCGCCCTATACCTCGACGGCCGATGTCGCCGGCGCGCACTTCTGGTATGTGCCGATCAGCCTGCTGATGCGGGATCAATTCCACTCCGACCGGCGAATCGCAGGCGTGACGGCGCCGCTCCTGATCATCCATGGCACCGACGATCCGGTGATCCCGATCGCCTTCGGCGAGCGCCTGTTTGGCCTCGCCCATGAGCCCAAGCAGTTCGTGCGTCTGCCCGGCGGCGGGCACGACAATCTCGACGATTTCGGTGCGATGCGGACGGCGCGGCCGTTTATCGACGCCGCAAGAGGCTGACGGGGGCGATTGTCTGTCGCATAATCGCGCCACCGGAAGTGAGGGGACCCCACGATGAGCGCACACGGACCGATGCCACGATCGGCCTGGCTATACCCTGCTCTGGCGGTGCTGTTGTTTGCCGCAGTCACGGCCACCGGTTACAGCTTTGCGCCGTCGGTCCCCGGCTGGGTGTTCGCGGCCGTGCTGCTGGTGATCCTGTTCGGCACCGTGTTCGCGGCCGTCCATCACGCCGAGATGATCGCCGAGCGGATCGGCGAGCCCTTTGGCACGCTGCTCCTGACGCTGGCCGTGACCATCATCGAGGTGGCACTGATCTCGACCATCATGCTGGGCGACACGCCGGCGCCGACGCTGGCGCGCGACACCGTGTTCGCGGTGGTGATGATCGTCTGCAACGGCCTGGTCGGGCTCTGCATCTTCATCGGCGGCATCCGCTACCGCGAGCAGGATTTCCAGATCACCGGCGCCAACCTTTACCTCAGCGTGCTGTTCGTGCTCGCGACCATCACGCTGGACATGCCGAATTTCACGCTGACCGCGCCCGGCCCGATCTACTCCACGGCCCAGCTCGCCGTGATCAGTGTCGTGACCCTGCTGCTCTATGCGGTGTTCCTCTACACCCAGACCATCCGCCACCGCGATTACTTCGTCAGCGGCGCCAATGAGGCGGCGGCGCATGGCGAGGTGATGTCGGACCGCATGACCGCGATCAGCGTTGCCCTGCTGCTGGTGTCGCTGCTGGCAGTGGTGCTGCTGGCCAAGAAATTCTCGCTGGTGGTCGACGTCGTCACCGTCAAGATCGGTGCGCCGCCGGCGTTTGCCGGCCTTGTCGTGGCGGCCCTGATCCTGCTGCCGGAGAGCGTTGCCGCGGTGGCGGCGGCGCGCAAGAACGACCTGCAGAAGAGCATCAACCTCGCGCTCGGCTCCTCGATCGCGACCATCGGGCTCACGGTTCCCGCGGTGGCCCTTGCCGCCTATGTGCTCGACAAGCAGCTGGTGCTCGGGCTCAGCAACCAGCATATGCTGATCCTGCTGCTCACGTTCATGGTCAGCATGCTCACCTTCGGAACCGGCCGCACCAACATCCTGTTCGGGCTGGTTCACATGGTGGTGTTCGCAGTGTTCGTGTTCATGGTTTTCGTGCCGTAGTGCATGATCCGCTCAACAAGAAACTCGGAGAAAATGACGATGCTCAGCGCCAAATCGGATGTGCAGGTGGATACGGCGGAGGTTCGCGTGACCGAATGGCGGCTCGCGCCGGGCAGCGCCACCGGCCACCACACCCATGAGATGGATTACGTCATCGTTCCGATCACGGCCGGGGAAATGACCATCGTGGCGCCGAACGGCGAGCGCTCGAAGGCGCAGCTCGGGGCCGGCAAGTCCTATTTCCGCAAGGCCGGGGTCCAGCACGACGTGCTCAACGAGACCGCCAGCGAAATCGTGTTCCTCGAGGTCGAACTCAAGCCCTGATGCGGGCGGTAACCCTGCGCGCGCAGAATGGCAGGTCCGAGCGGGCTCGGCTGTGGAAATTCATAAGCCGTTAACGGCTGCACGATGAATTAAGAGGTGGATGCGGCCTACGCAGGGGGCGCCTCCGGCTGAAACCAAAGTGACACCAAAGGTGACGTCGGAACGGGGGTTTGCCACCGATCCGACGCAGTTGATCCCTGAATGTGCCTCAAAGTTCCAGCATGAAATAACGGGGTGGGGAGTGGCAGGTCATGCTGAGTTACCTGAAGAAATTCGTGATGGACATCTTACCCTCGGTGGCAGCGACCATCATCGGGGCGTACATCGTCAATCACTATATCGTGGCCAAGCCGGACGTGCCGGCAGCCGCAGCCTTGACCGCCGCCGTTGATCCCAAAGCCGATCCGAAAGCTGCCGCCAAGCCCGCCACCGTGGTCAGCAGCCTCCCGGAAGCCGGCGTGAAGGCGAAGGGCATGTCCGAGCGCACGCTGATCGAGCGGTCGGCGTCGGAGAAGGCCACCGTCACCGAGAAGCCCGCCGAGAAATCCGCCGACCAGAAGTCTGACGCTCCGGCCGATACCGCCAGCATCCCTGCCGACACCCGCCATCACCCGGCGGCGCCGAAGGCGGTCGCGAAGGTGACGCCCGCCGCGCCGCAGCCGGCCGCGCCCGCCACGTCGGCCGCACCGGTCGAGGCCGCCGCCACGCCGGAGGAAAACCGCGACGCCAACGATCTGGCGCGCGCCGCCATCGAGCGGCTGCGCAAGGAGCGTCCGCAGGAAGCGGCGCGCTCCCAGGATGCGCAGCGCACCGATGTTGCCCGCCTGCCTGACGCGCAGCGCCCCACTGCTTCGTCGGCGATCCGGCCGTTGCCGCCGCCGATCATGGTGTCGAACCCGTCCAGCGACAATGCCGATCAATCCTCGCAGCCGCGTCCGCCCTACGCCGCCAATGCGCAGGATTCGAACCGCCTGACGCCGCCGGCCGACATCCCGGTCCCGGTGATCCAGGCGCCGCTCGACCTGCGCGCCGACGCGGCTATGGCTGCGCCGAAGAACGAGCACACCTCGGTGACCGACGACATGTTCTCCGGCATGAAGTCGATGTTCCACGCCGTTCTGCCCAAGTAGGTTTTGCCGAAGTAAGCCCTGCCTAAGCCTGCCGAGCAAGTCGATAGGCCAGGTCTTGTACCCATAAACATCGGCTTCCGGCAATAAAGCGGAAGTCGCCCGGTGTAGCCGCCAAGGGCGGCTTTTGACCCGAACCCGACATGCGATGTTCGGATCGCTGCCCTGGGCCTCCGCGACTATTGGAACGTGAACTCCAGTGTCCGTCTAATTCGCCCGCTCCCAGGCGAGAATGCCGCGCACCATTGAGCCTCCAAAGGTCGGTGCCGAGAATGGTGCAGTCTCGATGTACAGCGTATTGTCGTCAATTCTGTAGAATCGAATCTGATCGGTACCCCGCCAAGCTTCGTTCGATGCGACGTCAACTTTGGTGATGAACTTGTCGCCCTCGAGCCGGTACTTGCCGGTGTAGGCTGACATCGAAATCAGAGCCGCGGCCCGTTCCTGCTCGGTTTGCGGGACCTTGCGCCCGTCGGCAGTGAGGATCACGAAGGCGCGTTCGTCGGGCGTGAACGCAATATAGCCGTTCGGATGTTCGCCATAGACCTGCTTGCGCTGCTTCGTTGCGACATCCTCATGGACAGCCGATACCAGCTTCCATGTGCCGAGCAATCTGTCTTTGTCGTCAGCTTGGCTTGGCGTGACGAAAAGGAACAAGGACAAGCCAATCCTGAGTGTCCGCAACATGATCCATTCTCCCGGCGTCGAAATCGCATTTGACGGATCGACGGTCAGCGGCTCGCTACTCGATCACATTCGATCCTTTGATCGTATCTGGACTGAGGCTTATGCCGAGCTCTTTCGCTGTCCTGAGATTGAACACGATATCGTATCGGCTGTACCGTTCGATCTTGAGATCGCGCGGATTTACCCCCTTCAGGATCAGATCGACGAAGCCAGCCGAGCGCTCGGCGCAGCCCGGAACATCGGGATTGACCTGCAACAATGCGCCCGCTTCGGCGGCCAACGCCTCGCTCATCGCCAGTGGAATCCTATGCTTGAGAGACAGGTCTGCCAGAAGCTTGCGCTGGAAGAAAAAGAAAGGCCCCTGCAAACTAGTGACGGCATCGGCGCCATCCCGCTTGGCGGCGAGGATTGCGGGCTCCAGCTCGTCGGCCTTGCTGATGTCGAACGTCACGAGCTCGATGTTTGCCTTCAAGGACGCAGCTCGCATCGCCTTGAGCAATTCGTCGTTGCCCGGATAAGGATTGACGAGAACCGCCATGGTTTTCGCCACCGGCACCGCCTTTCGTAATATCTCAACCCGGGCGGCCGCGGCTTCATCGGCGATCAAGTTCATGCCGGTCACATTGGTGTCCGGGCGGTCCCAACTTCTGATAAGGCCCATCGAAACAAAGTCGCCGCCCGCGGTCGCACTCACGATCGGCACCGTGTTCGTAACCTTTGCCGCCGCGACCAGCGCTTCTCCGGCCACGGCAACGATCACTTTCACGTTCTGCTCAATCAAATCTCTTGCAATGAATGGCAATTGGTCGAGCTTGCCCTCGGCGTAGCGATATTCGAGGGCCACGGCCTTTCCATCTTCATAGCCGCGCGCGGCCATACCGGCGACGACCGCGCTGACTGATGGGATCGGACCTTTGGGTCCTGGATGTACGAGGCCGACCTTCGGCAGGTCAGCCGCCAACGGTCGTCCTGCCGAAATCAGGATCGACGCGGATGCCGCCGCGGTCGCAAGCAAGATTTGTCGCCGGTCTAAATCGCGCATGATCGCGCCTCCGGACAATTGCCTTCCCGGCTGGGCACCATCGGACAACGGCAAGAATTTACCGCACGAACATACACCAAGTCCCGGCCGCTTGAAGGCCCTCCATGGGGGCGGCGGCGTAGGTTCATGGATCGATAGACGCGAAGGCCGTGCCTTTTGCGACGCGGGAGTCCGCAATTGGCCCGAGGCCGACATGCAGCTACGTCGGCGTAACGTCAGCTTCGGGGACAAGAGCGGACGCGACGAATTTACGAGTACGCGCCCTAAGCGGATGAGTGAGCTTCGGTTGAATCTGCTTGGCGCGGTCCTGGTTCACCTCTCCGCGCGACTCGGGTCCACCCGAGTTGCGCTCTTTCTGTTTGCCGAAGTCGGATAAATCCGACTTCGGGTGGGGAGGGGGCGGATTGCGCCTGGCGATGCGAAGCATCGTCCAGTGCAATCCCGGTGAGGGCTTTTGCTCTCTCGATGGACCGTCACCCCTCACCCGATTTGCTGCGCAAATCGACCTCTCCCAAGGGAGAGGTGAACTTTCGACGCCGCGCCAGCTCAATCCAATCTCATCTTTAGCCCTTTGTTTGAGCATGATCTTTTCGGAAAACCGCTTCACACTTTTCCGGATCATGCTCAGCCGCCGGTGCGCGCCAGCCCGCTGCGCGCGCTGCCGTCATTCGGCCGCAGCGCGAGCACGCGATTGTAGGACGCCGCCGCCTTGGCCTTGTCGCCGAGCCGTTCATAGGCCTGGCCCCGGGCGCTCCACGCCGCAACGTTGTTGGGATCGGCCTGCACGGCCTCGTCGAGGTCGGTGGCGGCCTGCTTGGCCTTGTCGAGCGCGAGGTAGCTGGTGGCGCGGCCGACCAGCGGCTCGGCCTTCTGCGGCGACAGCCCGCTGGCCGCCGTGAAATCGTCGATCGCCTGCTGATGTTGCCCGCGGCCCTGATAGATCAGGCCACGGCCGTACAGCGCCTGGATGTTGTAGGGGTCGGAGGTCAGCGCTTGCTCGAACTCCGCCTGTGCCTCGTCGACCTTGCCGGAATGCGCCAGCACCTGGCCGCGCGTGGCGTGATCCTTGGCGCTGTTGACGTCCTGTGGCGTGATGGTGTCGGCAGCCGGCTTGTCGGCAGTGGCGGCCGGTTTCGGCTTGTCGTCCGAGCCCCATGAACCGAGGTCGAAGGAGCAGCCCGCAAGCGGCAGGCCGAGAGCCACTGCGATGATGAGGTGCGCCGCGCGCCCGCGGCGCGGTGGTGCCGGAAAGAGCGGGCGGGGTGCCGGAGCATCCGTCATGCAAAATGCTCTTGCCGGTAATCTTGCATGGGTGCCCCGGAACGCGGCTTGCTTCAAAACGACAACGCGGGCCCGAGGCCCGCGCTGTTAGACTTCCAGATCGGCAAAACGGTTCAGCGGGGGCCGCGACCAGCGCCAGCACCACCGGGACGGCCGCCGCGGTCGCCACCGGGACCAGCGCCGAACACCGGCTTGGGCTTCATCGGCAGCAGGCCTTCACGCTGCAGCTTCTTGCGCGCCAGCTTGCGAGCGCGGCGCACGGCTTCGGCCTTTTCGCGAGCCTTCTTCTCAGAGGGCTTTTCGTAGTGACCGCGGAGCTTCATCTCGCGGAAAATGCCCTCGCGCTGCATCTTCTTCTTCAGCGCCTTCAGGGCTTGGTCGACATTGTTATCGCGGACGAGAACCTGCACGCGGCATCCTCTTTTGAATTGATCGGTTCGGAATTCTGGCGAGGTGAAGGGGCGGCAAAAGGCCTGCCTCTTAACCCTAGGCGCGCGCATGTATCAGACAAACGCGCAGATGTCCACCGGTCGAGTGACTTTCGGGCCTAGTAAAGCCACGAAATGGGGCGAAAATGCCATCGTGCGGCCCTGATTTGGGTGATTTGGCGCCCGGTTGAGGGCCGCTCCCGGCGTTTTGGATGACCCGGGCATTGGAAATAGGGGAGATGGCACATGGATATGAAGAAATATGCGGCCGAGCTGATCGGTACGTTCTGGCTCACATTCGCCGGCTGCGGCAGCGCGGTCATCGCGGCGGGCTTTCCGCAGGTCGGGATCGGCCTGGTCGGCGTGTCATTGGCCTTCGGGCTGAGCGTGGTGACCATGGCGTACGCGATCGGGCATATCTCGGGCTGCCACCTCAATCCGGCGGTGACGGTCGGGCTTGCTGCGGGTGGACGTTTCCCCGGCGGCCAGGTGCTGCCCTACATCATCGCGCAGGTCGTGGGCGCAATCGTTGCGGCCTGGCTGCTCTATGTGATCGCCAGCGGCGCGCCCGGCTTCGATGTCAGCAAGGGCTTCGCCTCCAACGGCTATGACGCGCATTCACCGGGCCAGTACAGCATGGTGGTGTGCTTCATCATGGAGGTGGTGATGACCATGATGTTCCTGTTCATCATCATGGGATCGACGCACGGCAAGGCACCCGCCGGCTTCGCGCCGCTCGCCATCGGCCTCGCGCTGGTGATGATCCATCTCGTCAGCATTCCCGTCACCAACACCTCGGTGAACCCGGCGCGCAGCACCGGGCCGGCGCTGTTCGTCGGAGGCTGGGCGCTGGCGCAGCTCTGGATGTTCTGGGTCGCGCCCTTGATCGGCGGTGCGCTCGGCGGCGTGATCTATCGCTGGCTCAGCGACGAGCCGACCGGCGTCGTCGCCGGCGTCAAGACTGCGTGATGTGCGAATGGGATCGTGCTCGCCACGATCCCGACGGCGCCAGGGCGCGATGAAGATCTCATCGCGCTCCAGCGGAATTCATGGCTTTCGGGGCGGCGTCACTTCGGTGACGTGCCCCATCTTGCGCCCGGGGCGCGGCGTGCCCTTGCCGTACAGATGCACGGTGGCACCGGGAACGGTGAGCCACTGCTCGTAGCCCAGGATGTCGTCGCCGATCAGGTTGGTCATGGTGACCACGTCGCCATGGCGCACCGGCTTGCCCAGCGGCCAGCCGGCGATGGCGCGGATGTGCTGCTCGAACTGCGAGATCGAGGCGCCGTCGAGCGTCCAGTGGCCGGAATTGTGCACGCGGGGTGCGATCTCGTTGACCAGCACCGTCGCCGCCTTGCCGTTGCCGGGGACCACGAACAATTCCACCGCGAGCACGCCGACATAGTCGAGTGCAGTGGCGATCTTCTCGGCGATCGCGCGTGCCTGCGCGGCAAGCGCCTCGGGAATCGCGGCCGGCGCGCGGGAGATCTTCAGCATGTGGTCGCGATGCTCGTTCTCGGTGACGTCGAAGCATTCGACCTCGCCGGAGGCGGAGCGCGCCGCGATCACCGAGATCTCGCGCTCGAACGGCACGAAGGCCTCGAGGATGGCCGACTTGGTGCCGAGATCCTCCCAGACCTGCTCGATGTCGTCGCCCGGGCGGATGATGGCCTGGCCCTTGCCGTCATAGCCGAAGCGGCGGGTCTTGATGACAGCAGGCAAGCCGATCCGTTCGATCGCCGCGCGCAGCGTCGCGACCGAGGAGACGTCGGCATAATCGGCGGTGCCGATGCCGAGCTTGCTGATGAAATCCTTCTCGATCAGCCGGTCCTGCGTGGTCTCGAGGATCTTGTACGCGGGCAGCACCGGGCGGCGCGCGGCGAGCACCATCGCGGTCGCGGCCGGGACGTTCTCGAATTCATAGGTGACGACGTCGACGTCGTTGGCGAACAGTTCGAGCGCCTCGACGTCGGCATATTCCGCGCAGGTTGCCTTCTGCACGACGTCGAAGGCGGGCGAATCCGGATCCGGCGAAAACACCTCGCAGCGCAGCCCGAGGCGCGCCGCGGCCATCGCCAGCATCCGGCCCAATTGTCCGCCGCCGAGGATTCCAATGGTGTCGCCCGGCTTCAGCTTCACTCCGTTCGAAGCCGTCACGCCGCGCCCTCCGGATGGTCCTTGACCGCATCGGTCTGCTGCTTGCGCCAGGCCGCAAGGCGGGCCGACAGAGCAGGATCGTTGAGCGCGAGCACGCTCGCCGCAAGCAGCGCGGCATTGATCGCGCCGGGCTTGCCGATCGCCAGGGTTCCGACCGGGATGCCGGCCGGCATCTGCACGATCGAGTACAGCGAATCGACGCCGGACAGCGCCTTCGACTCGACGGGAACCCCGAACACCGGAAGCTCCGTCAGCGCGGCAGTCATGCCCGGCAGATGGGCGGCACCGCCGGCGCCGGCAATGATCACCTTGTGCCCGGCAGTCTTGGCGCCCTTGGCAAAGGCGTAGAGCCGATCCGGGGTGCGGTGCGCCGAAACGATGCGCGTTTCGCAGGCAACACCCAGCGCAGCCAGGGTCTCGGCGGCATGGCGCATGGTTTCCCAGTCGGACTGGCTTCCCATGATGATGGCGATCGGAGCGGTCATCTCTTCAATTCTGTGCAGGAATCCAAAAGCATAGGCCGATTATAGGGACGGCCCGGTTCTCATCCAAGGCGTGGCAAGGGAGTTAGAATGGACTATCCTGTCTTGGTGAATCCCGGCAAGCCTTCATAAGCAGGCCTCAACAAGGATGCGCATGAAGAAGAAGACGACGGCGGCCGCCTCTGGGGCCGCAAAACAACGGAAAGGCGCGTCCGCCGCGCGTAAACCGGGGCCGGGCGGGACTGGAATCAAGGGTGGTGGAACCAAAGCGACTGGAACCAAAGCGGCTGAAACCGGAGCTTCCATGCGAGGCGCGGTCGCGTCCGGCGACAAATCCACCATCCGCCGGTTGCGGGCGCAACTGGCGCGGGCCCAGGCCCGGATCGAGGAACTGCAGGCCTCGGCCGAGACCGACTTCCTGCTCGGCATCCAGAACCGGCGCGGCTTCGAGCGCGAGCTCGTCCGTTCGCTCTCCTTCATCAAGCGCTATCAGGCCTCCGGCGCGCTGATCGTGCTCGACGTCGATCGCCTCAAGCCGATCAACGATGCCTTCGGGCATGCGGCCGGCGACGAGGTGCTGAAGAAGATCGTTGCCGCGATATCGGACCAGGTGCGCGCCTCGGACGTGGTCGGCCGTCTCGGTGGCGACGAGTTCGCGGTGCTGCTGTGGAATCTCAGCGAGACCGATGCGCGCGCCAAGGCGGCTGCGCTGGAAGATGCGATCGACCGCCTGACTTTCGTGTTCCGTGACAGCCGCGTCTCCGCGGGCGCCTCCGCAGGCGTTGCGATCCTCACCGCGCATTCGGATATCGATCGCGTTCTCGATGAGGCCGATCGCGCGATGTATGTGCGCAAGGCGCAGCGGCGCCATGAATCCCAGGAGAATCCCAGAGCAGGATGAGTTTTGGTTGAATCGGCTTGGCGCGGTCTCAATTCACCTCTCCCCGTTGGGGAGAGGTGAATTGCGAAGCAATCCGGGTGAGGGCTCTTGCGCTCTCGATAGACCGTGACCCCCCACCCGATTTGCTACGCAAATCGACCTCTCCCAAGGGAGAGGTGAACTTTCGAGGCCGTTCCAGCTCAACCTGATCCCATCTCCCTAGCGGTTACAGTGCGCTGAGATCTTCCGGCACATTGCCGTAGGCGCGCAGCAGCTTGGCATCGCCGAATTCGCCGATCGCGGGATCGCCGGTGCGGCTGAACGCGACCGCACCGATGCTGCCGGGCATCCGCGACATCGTCTCCGCCCGGCGCAGCGCGATCGCCGAGCTCTGGCATTCCTCTGCGCTGCCGGCGACCGGCGTGCCGTCGTCGTCCTGCATGAAGGGCAGTGCCACGTAATAGGTCACGTCCGCCATTGCTGTGCTCCGTGAAGGTCAGGTCAAGGTCAGGACAAGGATCAGGCAGCGTCGCTCGCCGCATGGCTTCGCGCCGGCACGCAGCCGGCCGTGATCGCGGCCTGCAATTCCTCAAGCTCGGCTTCCAGATATTCGTTGGCCATGATCAGCGCCTTGATGGTGCTGCGCAGGTTGCCGTCGCACATCGCGATCGCCTGGTCGCAGGCCTTCTCGTAGTGGCTGTGCTCGGGCAGGGACGGCGGTGCGGACATGGCGAAACTCCCTCTGATGGCTGGCGGCTGGATCGGCATGTTCTTATTTTGTTCTTTTGGAGTCAAGCGGCGAAAACCGCGCACGCGTCCGTTGCCGCGAACGTGAAGCGCTGTGGATGACGGGGAAAACCCACGGGCCGACCTGAACCGGCGGGGCCGCCGAACCCAGCGGCGCGCGTCAGGCGATGATGTCGGGCGTGATCTGATCTTCGATGAAGGCGATGCGGTCGCGCAATTGCAGCTTCCGCTTCTTCAAGCGCTGCAGCATCAGGAGATCCGGCGCTGGCGACTGATGCAGCGCGTCGATCGCGGCATCGAGGTCGCGGTGCTCTTGTTGCAGACGCGCAAGCTCGGCGAGGAGTTCGCGCTCATCCTGATCGTTCATGGTTGTGTATTAACTGGTAAGCACGATGAGGTTGTTGCGGCCGAAGCGGCCGCTTACCGGAATATCCTCCCTGCGCGCGCGCCGCGCAAGCCGGACCGGTTCCACAATCACGATTGGTTGCAGATAAACCGAAATGAGTGCGTGCGGCATTTCGCGTCCCCTATCGACAGTACCGCCCACTTGTGTACACTCAGGAGTCCGGATCGAACCTGAGGTTTAACGCACCGAGGAGAGTTCGCAATGGCGATACAGGCCCATCTCGTTGAGCTGGAGCGTAAACACAAAATACTTGAGAACGAACTGCACGAAGCGCTCGTTCACCCCTCTGTAGACGACCTGCATATCTGCGAGCTGAAGCGCCGCAAGCTGATGGTCAAGGATCAAATCGAGCGGTTGAGACTTTCCGCCGACGACACGGTCCACTAAATCGGTCCCCCTGTAAATTCGCAAATAATCTAGCCTTTCACCGAGGGATGAGCGCCAAAGCGCGCGTCCCCCGGGAGGCCATGCTGCATTTGCTCAGAGCTGCGCCAGCGCGCCGACATGGTCGGCGACCGCGAGCGACGATGTCAGCCCTGGTGACTCGATCCCGAACAGGTTGATCAGGCCGGCGACGCCGTGATCGGCCGGGCCCTGGATCAGGAAATCCTGGGTTGCCACCGCCGGCGGCACGATCTTGGGCCGGATTCCCGAATAGCTCGGCATCAGCGCGCCATCCGGCAGGGTCGGCCAGTATTTCCGGATCGCCGGATAGAACCGCTCGGCCCGGGCTGGATCGACCGCATAATCGATGTGATCGATCCACTCGACGTCGGGGCCGAACCTTGCCTGTCCGGCCATGTCGAGCGTCAGGTGCACGCCGAGCCCGCCGGGCTCCGGCACCGGATAGATCAGGTGCGAAAACGGCGCTTTGGCGCTGCAGCTGAAGTAGTTGCCCTTGGCCAAATAGGCGGTTGGAATCAACGCGATCGGCATGCCCTCGACGCTGCGCGCGACCGCCGTCGCGCCGAGGCCGGCGGCATTGACCAAGAGATCGCAGGCGAGCGTCATGGGCGCTGCGCCGCCGGCCTCGATCTCGAACCCGTTGGCCGTCGCCCTGGCGTGGAGCAGCGGCGTATGGAAGGCGAACGCCGCCCCGGCCGCCTCGGCGTCGCCGCGCAGCGCCAGCATGTAGGCATGGCTGTCGATGATCCCGGTCGAGGGCGACAGCAGCGCCGCGTCGCAGTTCAGCGCCGGCTCCAGCGCGCGCGCCGCCTCGCCGGACAACAGTTGCATGTCGTCGACGCCGTTGGCCGCGGCATGCGAGCGGATCGACTGCAGTTTCTCGGTCTCCGCGGGTGTGGTGGCAACGATCAGCTTGCCGCAATTCTTGTGCGGGATGCCGTGCTCGGCGCAGTAGCGGTAGAGCGCCTGCTTGCCGCTGACGCACATCCGCGCCATCAGGCTGCCGGCCTTGTAGTAGATCCCGGCATGGATCACCTCGCTGTTTCGCGACGAGGTCACCGTGCCGATCGCCTCAGCCTCCTCGATCACAATTACTTCGCGGCCGGCCTGTGCCAGCCGGCGCGCCACGGCGAGGCCGATCACCCCCGCACCGACGATCACGCAATCAACCCTGTCCATCACGTCCTTCAGGTCCGAATATTTCCCCGCAGCCACGCCCTGGCCATGGCCGCCAACATCGTTCAGCCGATCCGCTCGTTCTGGGCAAGTGGTTGGGCCATCTCAAATTGTCGGGGAGCCATGCCGCGTTAGTGGAGCATTAATCATGTCAGGGCAATTGCCGTAAATTAACTCGCATTGTCCAGTTGCATCCGTACGCGTTTACCCGATCCAAACCGCCGGAGCCGGACACTCGCCCCGGAAATCCGCGGGTGATCGATGGCTGGCAGGAAGTGGCAGGCGGGCGGGAAGAATTCGATTCCGGCAAGGGCCGTCCTTTGCCTGATCGCCGCCGTCGTGCCGTTCGGTGCAGCCCAGGCCGCCTCCGCCGCCTTCGCGCCCTCGAGCTATCTCGGTGACCTCGATCCCGGCGTGGTCTGGGAACTCCTGATCGGCAGCGTGGTGGTTGCCTCCTTCCTCGGCGCGGTCGGGCTCTGGGTGCTCTCCGCCCTGCGCAGGGCCAAGCGCGCGCAATTGCGGCGCAACGCCTTCGTGTCGTCGGCCCTCAACCATCTGAACCAGGGCGTGGTGATGACCGATGCGCAGGAGCGCATCGTGTTCTGCAACGACCGCTATCTCGAAATCTACGGCCTGTCGCGCGCCGACATCCGGCGCCGCATGACCGGCACCGAACTGCTTGAACTGCGCCGCAGCCGCGGCGTGCTCGACGTCAGCGTCGACGATTTCTTTGCCAGGGCCGCAGAGCCCGAGGGGCTGGTCACCGAACTGCCCGGCGGCAAGTCGGTGCTGGTGAAATATTTTCCGCTGCCGAACGGCGGCTCGGTCGCGACCCATCTCGATTGCACCGAGCAGCGCAAGCTATCGCGCAAGCTGGCCTCGACCACGCAGTTCCTCGAATCCGTGCTCGACAACGTCCCGGTCTGCGTCGCGGCCAAGAACATCGAGGACGGCCGCTATATCTTCGCCAACCGCGCGTTCGAGCGCTTCTCGCGCTTCTCCCGCGATCACATCGTCGGCAAGCGCGCCGACGAGATCTTCCGTCCGGAGACCGCGCTCAGCATCGACACGGCCGACCGCGCGGCGCTGGACGCGCCGGAAGGCTATCACCGCAGCGAGTTCTTCGTCGAACGCGGTGCCGAGAAGCGCATCCTGGCGTCGAACCGGGTGATCGCCCGCAACGAGGCCGGTGCGCCGGAGTTCCTGATCGCGCTGTTCGAGGACGTCACCGACCGCCGCTCGCTGTCGCGCGAGCTCGAGAACAACAAGAAATTCCTCGAGCTCGTGGTCGACAACATCCCGGTCTCGCTGATCGTGCAGCGGGTCAGCGACGGCCGCTACCTGCTGGCCAACCGCAGCGCCGAGACGATCCTCAACCGCCGCCGCGAGGACGCCGCCGGCCTGACCGCGTCCGACATCTTCAACGCGCGCGAAGCCAAGCTAATCATCGCCCGCGACGAGGCCGCGATCAGGAAGCGCAGCATGATCGCCGAGGAGCATCCGATCTCGACCAAGGACGGTCTGCGGCTGTTCCTGACCCGCCGCATGACTGTGCTCGACGACCATGGCGAGCCGCAATATCTGATCAAGACCCATGAGGACGTCACCGACCGGCGCCAGACCGAGTCGCGCATGGCGCACATGGCCTATCATGACGGCCTGACCGATCTGCCGAACCGCGCCGCCTTCCTGCAGGCGCTGACCCAGATGATCGAGGCCTGCGACGGCACCGACGAGGAGTTCGCCGTGCTCTGCGTCGACCTCGACGGGCTGAAGGAGATCAACGACGTCTACGGCCATGCGATGGGCGACAAGGTGCTGATCGAGGTCGCGCAGCGTTTGCAGACCGTGGCGCGTGGCGGCGTGGTGGCGCGGCTGTCCGGCGACGAATTCGGCCTCATCATCGACGGCAAGCAGCCGGTCGCCGGCATTGCGCTGGCGGAGCAGGCCGCCGAGGCGTTGGGTGAGGATTTCCTGATCGACGGCAAGTCGGTGCGCACCGGCCTCACCACCGGCATCGCGGTATTCCCCGCCAATGGATCCGATGCGGCCTCGCTGCTGGCCAATTCGGGCGCGGCGCTGTTCCGCGCCAAGGCGAAGTCGCGCGGCACGATCTCGATCTTCGAGCCCGAGATGGACCAGCAGATCCGCGATCGCCGCGTGCTGCACCAGGAATTGTCGGTCGCGATCAAGAACGGCGAATTGTCGCTCTACTACCAGCCGCAGGCGGCTGCGGGGCCGAGCGTTGCGGGCAGCCAGATCATCGGTTTCGAGGCGCTGGCGCGCTGGCACCATCCGGTGCGCGGCTTCGTGCCGCCCAGCGACTTCATTCCGCTCGCGGAAGAAAGCGGCCTGATCGTCGAGATGGGCGAATGGATCCTGCGCGAGGCCTGCCGCGAGGCGGCCTCCTGGGCGGTGCCGATGCAGGTCGCCGTCAACCTGTCGCCGGCGCAATTCACCCATGGCGACCTCGTCGGCCTCGTCCATTCGATCCTGCTCGAGACCGGGCTGACGCCCGACCGCCTCGAGCTCGAAATCACCGAGGGCGTGCTGATCGAGGATTTCGACCGCGGCCTGTCGCTGCTGCGGCGGCTGAAGGCGCTCGGCGTGCGCATCTCGATGGATGATTTCGGCAGCGGCTATTCCTCGCTGAGCTATCTGCAGGCGTTTCCGTTCGACAAGATCAAGATCGACCGCGCCTTCGTCATCAACCTCGGCCGCAATCCGCAATCGGCCGCGATCGTGCGCGCGGTGATCGATCTCGGCCATGGCCTCGAAATGTCGATCGTCGCCGAAGGCGTCGAGACCGAGGCGCAACTCGGCTTCCTCGCCGAAGAGGGCTGCGATGCGGTGCAGGGCTATCTGATCGGCCGGCCGGCCCCGATCGGTCAATTTGCCGCGCTGGTCGGCGGCGACCACCTGGCGGAAACCGTGCGTCGAGCCGGGTAAACTGGCCTGAACCGTCAGGGCGGCTCGGCCGGCTGCGCTTGCCATCCCTTGCACGTCCGGTTACCGTCGAAGCACCACATCATTTCGGCCGAGAAAGGAGGGCTGCGTCGTGGCGCGATTCAACGATCCCCACCTCAAGCGTGGCCCCGTCAACGCCCTGCAAATGCGTTTGCAGGGCTGACCGGAAACTCGCCTAAAATCTCTTCCTGGTCTGCCCTTCGTGGCCGTGCGGCGTCGAACGCTTGAGCGTTCGTGCCTGCACTCAAATCCCTCGCCGCGCTTCGACACGCACATCCGATGGCTGGATGCCCAAGGGCATGCTGGCATGCCCTTGGGATGTCGTGATCGCCGGCAACACCAGAGAATTGATCGTGTCCCTCATCAATGTACGCAATCTCGGCGTGACGCTGAACGCGCCGCTGTTTTCCGAACTGAATTTCGTCGTCAATGCCGGCGACCGGATTGGCCTCGTGGCCGCCAATGGCCGCGGCAAATCCACGCTGCTCCGCTGTATCGCCGGCGCGATGGAGGCCAATGAAGGCGACATCACCCGCGCGCGTGGCCTGACCGTCGGCCATGTCGAGCAGGATGCGCCAATGAGCCTGCTGGACACGGCGTTTCATGCCGCCGTCCTCGACGCGCTGCCCGGCGAGCAACGCGCAAGCGAGGGCTGGCGGGTCGACGTCGCCCTGCAATCGCTCGAGGTCCCCGAGGAACTGTGGGCGCGGCCGCTCAAGCAGCTGAGCGGCGGCTGGCTGCGGCTTGCGCTGCTCGCCCGCGTGCTGGTGACCGAGCCGGACGTGTTGCTGCTCGACGAGCCGACCAACCATCTCGACCTCGCCAAGATCGCCCGGCTCGAGGCCTGGCTGAATGCGCTGCCGTGCGAGATGCCGGTGGTGATCGCAAGCCACGATCGCGCCTTCCTCGACGCGACCACCAACCGGACGCTGTTCCTGCGCCCGGAGCGGTCGCAGCTGTTCGCGTTGCCCTACACCGCAGCGCGGGCGGCGGTCGACGAATTCGATGCCTCGGACGAGCGGCGCTATCAGCGCGACATGAAGACCGTCCGTCAGCTGCGGCAGCAGGCCGCCAAGCTCAACAACCTCGGCATCAATTCCGGCAGCGACCTCCTGCTGTCGAAGACCAAGCAATTGAAGCAGCACGCCGAGAAACTGGAGGAGACGGCGAAGCCGGCGCACATGGAACGCTCGGCCGGCACGATCCGACTCGCCAACCGCGACACCCATGCCAAGGTCCTGATCAGGCTGAACAACGCCGAGATCGCCACCCCTGACGGCCGGCCGTTGTTCAGGACCGGCCAGCAGTTCATCTGCAAGGGCGACCGGATCGCGCTGCTCGGGCCGAACGGCGTCGGCAAGACCCGGTTCGTCGCGGCGCTGCGGCTGGCGATCGAGACCCCCGAGGCGGCAGCCGCCGAGATCCGGGCCACCGAGTCGCTGGTTACAGGCTATTGCGACCAGGCGCTGGCCGATCTCAGGGATGGCGATACGCCGATGCGCATGCTGACGCGCCGCTTCGAGGTCGGCGATCAGCGTGCCCGCGGCCTGCTCGCCGGCGCCGGCCTCTCGATCGAGATGCAGGGCCGTCCGATCGGGCGGCTGTCGGGCGGGCAGAAGGCCCGTCTCGGCATGCTGGTGCTGCGGCTCACCCAGCCGAACGTCTATCTGCTCGACGAGCCGACCAACCACCTCGACATCGAGGGCCAGGAGGCGCTGGAGGAGGAACTGATGGAGCAGCAGGCCAGCTGCCTGTTGGTGTCGCACGACCGCCAGTTCGTGCGGACGGTGGCCAACCGGTTCTGGGTGATCGAAGGCAAGAAGCTGATCGAGGTCGATGGGCCCGAAGGCTTCTTCGCCGCCGTTGGCGCAGGCTGACGCCTGACGCATTTTTTCTGCGAGCACGTATTTCGTTCGCATTGAAATGCGATAGGCGTCGTGCATGGCGGACTATGACGTCGCGATCATCGGCGGTGGCCTGAACGGCACGAGCGTGGCTCGCGACGCGGCCGGCCGCGGCCTGCGCGTGATCCTGCTGGAGCAGGGCGATCTCGGCTCCGGCGCGTCGCAGGCCTCGCCGCGGCTGGTCCACGGCGACCTCGGCGGTCTGGAACGGCGCGAGTTCTTCCGCGTCCGCAGGGCGCTCAGGGAACGCGACGTCTGGCTGCGCATCGCACCGCATCTGGTGCGGCCGATGCGCTTCGCGATTCCGGCGCATGCCGACGAACGGCCGCCGTGGCAATTGCGGTCGTTGCTGCTGCTCTATGAGCATCTCGCCTCGCGCAGCGGCCTGCCGCGCGCGACGACCCTCGACGTCACCCACCATCCGGTCGGCAATGCGCTGAAACGGCCATTCGGAACCGCATTCGAATATTCCGACTGCATCGTCGACGATTCCCGGCTCGTCGTGCTCACCGCCGTCGATGCCGCGGCGCGCGGCGCCGAGATCCGCACCGGTGCGCGCGTGACCCGGGCCGAGCGCGGCGACACCTGGCGGCTGGTTGCGATCGACCGCGGCTACCGGCGGGTGATCACGGCGCGATCGCTGGTCAATGCGTCAGGCGCCTGGACCGCCTCCGTCGCCGACACCGTGTTGCGGGTGCCGGCGCCGCAGCTCGCGACCGTGCAGATCAGCCAGATCGTGGTGCGCCGCCTGTTCGATTGCGACAACGTCTATGCGTTCCAGAACCCCGACGGACAATTGATCTTCGCCAGCCCCTATGAGCGCGACTTCACCCTGATCGGTAGCGTCAGTCATGCCTTCAAGGGCGATCCCGCCATTGTCGCAATGGGCGTCCGCGAGGTGGCCTATCTCTGCGACGCGGCCAATCGCTATTTTCGCGAGCAGATCGCGCCAGTCGATGTGCTGCGGACGATCTCCGGCGCCAATTCCGTGATCGCCCCCGCGCGCCGGCGCATGAGCGATGGCACAGCGTCGATCGATTACAGGCGCGGCAGGGCGCCGTTGCTCACGATCTTCGGTGGCGACGTCACCACCGCGCGGCGCCGCGCCGAACGGGCGGTGTCGGAGTTCACGCGGTTCTATCCGATGACGCCGCGCTGGACCGCGACCGCACCGCTGCCGGGCGGCGAATTCGCCTGGCAGCGCTTCGAAACCGAGGTCGACATCGCGCGCGACCGCTGGCGCTTCCTCAGCGACGCCCAGGCGCGGCGGCTGGTGGCCGCCTACGGGCTGAACGTCAGGGATGTCCTGGGAGATGCCAAAGAGAAGGCCGATCTCGGCCCCGCCTTCGGTCCCGAATTGACCGGCGCGGAGGTGCGCTACCTCATGCGCCAGGAATGGGCGCGGTTTCCCGACGACGTGCTGTGGAGGCGCTCGAAGCTCGGGCTGACCATGCCGCAAGCCGACCGCGATGCGCTCGCGGCGTTCATGGCGAAGGCGGATTGAGCCCCGCTACTGCCTCGCTGCCTCCTGCGACCAGGCAAGGTCGCGCTTGGATGGACGGCGATGCAGCCGGTCCGCGATCAGGCTCGTTGCCTGCCGGCCCTGACCGGCGCGCAGGCACGCCACGATGAAGGTGTCCTCCCACAATTCGCGCTGGGCATGGCTGCCGCCGATCCGCACCAGCTCGGGCATCAGCGGCGCCAGGATGCGTACGGCGTTGTCATGGTCGCCGGCCGCGAAGGCGGCGATGCCGCGGCCGAGCCCGATCGCGGCAGGGCCGGGCGCCAGTTTGCCGTCGGCGTCGCGCGCCGCCATCTCGGCAAGCCGCGCCTCGAGCGCATCGTTGTTCGTCGTGGCTGCGACCAGCGCGTGGTGCACGTCGGCGAAATGCGCACCGGCCTTCGGGAAGTAGCCGTCGCCATAGGCGGCAACATCCTTCCAGTGCGCCTCGAGACCTGTCTTGCCGGCGACCGACAGCCGCCACAGCAGCGAGGCGGTGTCGGTGTAGATATTCAGTGGCGGGTAGGGACGGCCTGCCGGCTTGATATGCTGCTCGTAAATGGCGAGCGCGCTGTCGGCGTCGCCTTCCTCGATCGCGATCAAGGCGAGGTGCCAGGCGAGATGGCCCTGCAGGAAGCTGGTGCGATCATTCGCCGGCAGCCACGCGGAGAGGAAGCTGCGGCCTTCCGCCGCGTCGCCCTGCTCGAACAGCGCATGCGCCAGCGCGTGCGCGGCGCCGCCATTCTCGGGCTTCAGCGCGTAGCCGCGCTCGGTGATGGCGCGGCCCGAGATGGGGTCGCCGGCCTCGGTCTTCGACCAGCCGAGATAGGTGAGAAACCACCAGTCGTCGCCATAGTCGCTGGCGTAGCGTTCGGAGATCGCGAGCCGCGCCGCGTCATGGTCGGACCGGCCGGAGAAGGCGTAGAGGCCGAAAGCGCCGAGCAGCAGTGAGAGTATCTGCGCATCGCGCGGGTATTCGCTGAGATGCTGTTCGGCCGCCGCCATCGCCTTCTTGCCCTGGCCCTCGATCACGGATGCGATGATCTCGATGTGCTGGCGCTCGCGCGGGGTCGCGGCCGCCGCGAGCTGCCGCGCATCGCCGGCCTTGGCGCGGGCCGCGGCCCCTTCCATGTTGAGCTGATGGACGCGGGCGCGGCCGAGATGGGCCAGCGCGAAATCCGGGTCCTCGGCGATCGCCGCGTCGAATGCGGCATCGGCCCCGAGTTGCGCCGCCAACATGCGATCGACGCCGTCGACATAATATGCGGCGGCGCGGTCCGATGTGGTGGTCAGCGGCAGGCCGTAGCGGTCGCAAATCATCGGTTGTCCTCCCGAGTTTCGCCGCGAAGTCTAGGGCATGTCCTTATAAAGGCAACGAGCCCTTCGGGGCTTACGTCCGCTTAGCCCTCGACAGCAACGCAAGAGTGGACATCGCCGGAAGTCCGAGTTGGGCCAATAAGAGACGTCCCTATGAGAACGCGTTGGCGGGAATCCAAATAAAATACTTCAACAGGCGTTCTGCCAAGCTTCCGTTAATGAGTATTGTGCTGCGATCGGGTGACGCTCGCAGCGCGTGGGATCCAATGCATATTCGCCAGATTGTTTTCGCCGTCGTGCTGCTCGGCGCTTTGGTTCGGTTCGGGCCTGCCAGAGCTGGAGATGGCTTCCCAGCAGCAGAGTGGGAGCGCGTCACCCCTGCAGAATTGGGCTGGTCAGAGACCGAATTGGCCCAAGCGCGATCCTTTTCGGATCAGATTCGCTCGAGCGCGGTTGTGATCGTTCAGCACGGAAAGGTGGTGGCCGAGTGGGGCAACACGACGAAGCCAATGGAGCTCGCTTCAATCCGCAAGAGCCTGCTCAATGCCCTGATCGGCATCGCGGTGTCGGATCACTTGATCAACCTTGACAGCACGCTTGGCGAACTCGGCATCGACGATAATCCGCCTGGCTTGACCGCGATCGAGAAGGGCGCGACGGTGCGCGAACTCCTCGAAGCGCGTTCCGGGGTCTACCACGCGGCGCTCTATGAGACGCCGGACATGGCCAGGATGAGACCGCCGCGCGGCAGCCATCCGCCCGGCACCTTCTGGTATTACAACAATTGGGACTTCAACGCGCTGGGCACGATCTACGAACACGCAACTGGCACCGGCGTCTTCGCGGCGCTCGACCAAAAGATCGCAAAGCCAATCGGTATGCAGGACTACCGGCAAGAGGATGGCAGCTACGTCCGCGGCGAAGCGTCTATCCACCCCGCCTATCCGATCCGCATGAGCGCACGGGACCTGGCGCGTTTTGCACTTCTCTATCTGCACAAAGGCAATTGGGCCGGACACCAGATCGTGCCGCGGGAGTGGGTGGAAGAGAGCACGCGTGTCTATTCGAGCGCGGCGTTCGGGCCGGGCTATGGCTATCTCTGGTGGACCGGTTTTTTGGGCGGTGCCGTTGCGCCTACGGTGACTTTGCCCGAGGGCAGCTTTTGGGCCGAAGGTGCCGGTGGCCAATACGCCTTGGTCGTGCCCGCACTCGACCTCGTCGTGGTGCATCGTGTCGACCAAGACACGCCCCTCACCGAACCTTCCATGCGTAGTATCGGCAGGCTGTTCTGGCTGATCCTGAAGGCCGAGGGCTATGATCCGGGGCCCGATGCCTCGCTCACGGCAGCGGTCGGCGAACGACCGATAGGTGAGACCCTGGCCGCAAAATTCCAGGGCAAGACGATCAGCTTCGGCCCCAAGCTCAGGGATGGTCCGTTCACAATGCGATTCGAGCCCGACGGGCGAATGACCTATCCGCACTGGAAAGAGTCCCTTGGACCTGCAGCCGGGACATGGACGGTCGCGGAGGATAAGCTCTGTATCCTGAACTCGGGTGCCAGTCGTCGCTGCTACATTCCGGTGCTGAACGGTGAACGGATTGAGTTGTTCGACCAGCTCGGCGTCATGCAAATCGACGGGGTGGCGTTGCCTCAGTGATCTGCATGCAGCAATCGGCTCGCGACGCCGTTCAGGGTCAAAAGCGATAAGGCTCAGACTGAGCAAGCGTCTTCCGGTTGGTATCTCAAAGCCGACGCAACGGGTTGATGAGTGCACGCCCTCGCGGACGCCGACAATATTGCGGGAGATGTCCGTGAGGCGGTTGAGCCGGTGGCGATCCGCCGCTAGCTTGCCGCCAGGATTGGACCTTGCGGGGAATCGGGGCTGCTTGACGTGACATCGGGCGAAGCGAGTGCGGAGGCGGCAAGGCCGTTGCCTGAACCGGCCGTCCCGGACATGCCGCTGCTGCGGATCGAGGGCGTCGCCAAGTCGTTCGGGAATTTCCGCGCGGTCGACAAGCTCTCGCTCGATATCCGCGCCGGCGAGTTCTTCGCGCTGCTCGGCCCGAGCGGCTGCGGCAAGACCACGCTGCTCCGCATGCTCGCGGGCTTCGAGACGCCGGACGAGGGCCGTATCCTGCTCGGCGGCAACGACATCGCCCAGGTGCTGCCGCACGAGCGGCCCGTCAACATGATGTTCCAGAACTACGCGCTGTTCCCGCATCTGTCGGTGCGCGACAACATCGCCTTCGGGCTGAAGCGCGCCGGCATGGCGCGCAAGGATATCGCGACCCGCGTCGCGGAGATGGTGGCGCTCGTCAAGCTCGAGGGGCTCGAGAAGCGCAAGCCCGACCAGCTCTCCGGCGGACAGCGGCAGCGCGTGGCGCTGGCGCGCTCGCTGGTGCGCCGGCCGCAGGTGCTGCTGCTCGACGAGCCGCTCGCCGCGCTCGACAAGAAGCTGCGCGAGAGCACGCAAGGCGAGCTGATGGAGTTGCAGCGCCGGCTCGGCATGACCTTCATCATCGTCACGCATGATCAGGAGGAGGCGATGACGATGGCCGGCCGGATCGGCGTGATGGATGCCGGCCGGCTGGTTCAGGTCGCCACCCCGCGCAATCTCTACGAGGCGCCGGCCTCGCGCTGGATCGCCGAGTTCGTCGGCGACATCAACCTGTTCAACGGCCAGGTCGCCGCCCGCGACCATGGCCGCCTGACGGTCGCGACGACGGAAGCGGGCACACTTGCGGTCAGCGAGCTGTGGCCGCCGGTGACCAAGGAGGTCGTCAGCGTCGCGATCCGGCCCGAGAAGGTGAAGCTGTCGCGCCGCGCGCCGGCAACGGATGCGGGCGCATCGCAGCCGATCAACCGGCTGGAAGGCGTCGTCATCGACGTCAACTATCTCGGCGGCATCACCAGCTATCGGGTGAAGCTTGAGACCGGCGCGGTGGTGCGCTCGTCGATGGCCAACACCGCGCGGCTCGATGTCGACGCCTATCTCGCCGGCCAGCGCGTGGTGGCGTGGTTCACCGCCGACGATTGCCTGGTGCTGGAGCAATGAGCGCGCGCCGCATCTTCGCCCGGCCGGCGCGGCTCGCCGCGATCGCGCCCTATCTCTGGATGGTGCTGTTCTTCCTGGTGCCGTTCGGCTTCGTGCTGAAGATCAGCCTGTCGCAGACCGCGATCGCACAGCCGCCCTATACGCCGGTGTTCGATTTCTCCGAGGGCCGCGCGGCGCTGGCGGCTGCGTTTGCGCAATTGTCGTTCGACAATTTCCGCCTTCTGATCTCAGACAATCTCTACATCCTGTCCTATCTGCGCAGCCTCGTCGTCGCGGTGACCTCGACCTTGATCCTGCTGCTGATCGGCTATCCCATCGCCTATGGCATGGCGCGGCTGCCGCAGCGCTGGCAGGCCGTGGCGATGATGCTGGTCATCGTGCCGTTCTGGACCTCGTTCCTGATCCGCATCTATGCCTGGATCAACATCCTGCAGCATGACGGCCTGCTCAACCAGGTTCTCCTCACGCTGCACATTGTCTCTGCGCCGGTGGTCTGGCTGTCGACCGACAGCGCGATGTATCTCGGCATCGTCTATTCCTATCTGCCGTTCATGATCCTGCCGCTCTATGCGACGCTGTCGAAGATGGATGCGTCGCTCTTGGAAGCGGCGGGCGATCTCGGCGCCTCGCCGCGGCAGGCGTTCTGGCTGGTGACGTTTCCGCTGTCGCTGCCGGGCGTCGGCGCCGGTGCGCTGCTCTGCTTCATCCCGATCGTCGGCGAGTTCGTGATCCCCGACCTGCTCGCCGGCTCCAACTCGCTGATGATCGGGCAGGCGCTGTGGCTCGAATTCTTCACCAACAAGGACTGGCCGGTGGCGTCGGCGGCCGCGGTCGCGCTGTTGCTCCTGCTGGTGCCGCCGCTCGTGCTGTATGATCGCCTGCAACGGCGTCAACTGGAGGCGGGCCGCTGATGGCGCGCGCCGCGACCAGACTGACGCGCTTCAACATGACCTCGCTGGCGCTCGGGCTGGCGTTCCTCTATCTGCCGATCGTCATCCTCGTGATCTATTCGTTCAACGCCTCGCGGCTGGTGACGGTGTGGGGCGGCTGGTCGCTGCGCTGGTATCACGAGTTCTTCAATGACCGCGCCATGCTGGAGGCGGCGTGGATGAGCCTGTCGGTCGCCGCGGTGTCGGCGACCTTGGCGACATTGCTGGGCACGCTGGCGGCGGTCGGGCTGGCGCGGGGCGAGCGGTTCCGCGGGCGGGCGCTGTTCTCCGGCATGCTGTATTCGCCGCTGGTCATGCCCGAGGTGATCTCCGGCCTGTCGCTGCTCTTGCTGTTCGTGGCGCTGAATGCCGAGCGCGGTTTCTGGACGGTGACGATCGCCCACACCACGCTGACGATGTGCTTCGTCACCGTCGTGGTGCAGTCGCGCCTCTCCGCGCTCGACCGCAGCCTGGAGGAGGCCGCGATGGACCTCGGCTGCGATCCGGTGCGCGCGTTCCTGCTGGTGACGCTGCCGCTGATCGTGCCGGCGATCGTCGCGGGCTGGATGCTGGCCTTCACGCTGTCGCTCGACGACGTCGTGATCGCGAGCTTCACCACCGGTCCCGGCTCGGCGACGCTGCCGATCCGGATCTATTCGGAAGTGCGGCTCGGCGTGAAGCCCGAGATCAACGCGATCTGCACGCTGGTGATCGCGCTGATCGCCGTGATCATCGTGATCGCCTCGTTCGCCTCGAAACTGTCAAGCGCACGCGGCGAGAGCTCAGCTCCGTTGTAGATTCTTGTCTTGACGCATTTTTCCTTGCGCGAAACATCTCCGTGTAAGGGGAGCCACCGGCGGAAGGGCTCCCTCCCCCCTTGCGGGGGAGGGTTGGGGAGAGGGGTGCCGCACGGCGCACTCTCTCCGTTCAGCGCTTCAACGAGCGCGATCGAGATTGCGAGACCGACGCTCGCGTCAATCATCTCAGCCGGGGTCACCCCTCTCCCCACCCTCCCCCGCAAGGGGGGAGGGTGGGGAG